>CAXBGV010000314.1:0-3236 GCA_963975235.1 uncultured Flavobacterium sp.
CATATTGGTGCGAGTGGTAAATTTATAAGTTCTACATTGGAAACCTACAATTCGCTAGGTGGAGCTCTGGACATAGGAGCAATCTATATTGATCAAAGAAATGATGTCAATTGGGGTTTGGTGATCAGGAACATTGGTACTCAGTTTACTTCCTATTCAGGTACGAGAGAAAAATTACCTTTGGAGATTATTTTTGGCGTTTCACAGGAATTAGAGAATGTTCCCATTCGATGGCATCTTACTTTAGAGAATTTGCAGCAATGGAATTTAGCGTTCTCGAATCCCAATAGAGCGCAGACTAATCTTAATGGAGATGTGGATGAAGAGAAGATATCAGCGATTAACAATGCCTTAAGACATCTGATTGTGGGAGTCGAATTATTTCCTAAAAAGGCAGTCAACTTAAGACTGGGTTATAATTTTCGAAGAGCCGAAGAATTACGCGTAGTAGATCAGCGCAACTTTTCAGGGATTTCGGCTGGGTTTGGTCTTAAATTAAACAAATTAAAATTTAACTATTCCTATTCTAGATATACCTTAGCGGGTAACACTAGTTTGTTTGGTTTAACTATTAACTTTCAATAATATTATTTTGGACAAAAAAATTACAATTGCCATAGATGGTTTTTCTTCAACAGGAAAAAGCACGTTAGCAAAACAACTTGCGAAGGAGTTATCATACGTGTATGTAGATACAGGTGCAATGTATCGTGCAATTACTTTTTTTGCTATGACCAATGGGTATATTTCAGCAGAATATTTCGATAAAGAAACTCTTATTCAGAGTCTGCCTTTTATTACATTAGAATTTAAATTTAATGCAGCAGCAGGTTTCGCTGAGATGTATTTAAACGACCTTAATGTAGAGAAAGAAATAAGAACAATCGCTGTTTCAGGATTTGTTAGTAAAGTAGCTGAAATTGATGAGATACGCACCAAATTAGTAGAGCAGCAGCAAGAAATGGGAAAAAATAAAGGTATAGTAATGGACGGTAGAGATATAGGCACTGTTGTTTTTCCTGACGCCGAGCTAAAAATATTCATGTCAGCAAGTGCCGCTACAAGAGCACAACGGCGTTATGATGAGCTAATTGCTAAGGGGGATAAGGTGTCCTATGATGAGGTTTTAGAAAATGTTCAAGAACGGGATTATATTGATAGTCATCGTGCTAACTCTCCTTTGGTAAAAGCAGATGGTGCTGTAGAGATTGATAATTCTGATTTAAATCGGGAAGAACAATTTGATATGGTTTTAGCCTTAGTAAATGGAGTAGTAAAAAAAGTATAATTTTTTGTAGATCTCATTTTTAATATTAGATTTACGACCTGAATAAATTTAACCATATAAGTAACGATATGAATATAAGATTAAGACTTACAATTATGAACTTCTTCCAATTTTTTGTTTGGGGAATATGGTTGATTTCACTTGGAGGATACATGGGTCAAACTTTTGGACCTATTGAGGGCGGAAGTATTGGTTTGTCTATAGGTAGAACGTATGGATCTATGGGTTGGGCGAGTTTATTTATGCCTGCTTTGCTGGGTATAATTGCCGATAAATATTTTAGTGCTCAAAAAGTTTTAGGATTTGCTCATATTGTGGCAGGTATCGCGATCTTTTTTGCGACCAAAGCCACTAATTCTACAGAGATGTATTGGGTTATTTTTGCTACAAGTTGTTTTTATATGCCTACTATAGCATTGAACAACTCAGTAAGCTATGCTGTTTTAAATAAGTACAGCTTTGATGTTCAAAAAACTTTTACTCCTATACGTGTGTGGGGAACTGTAGGGTTTATTTTTGCCATGTGGATTACAGATTTGACCGATTGGAAATCGAACACCAATCAGTTTGTATTTGCCGCTGTTGCGATGATAATTACGGGTCTTTTTTGTTTTACTTTGCCGGATGTCCCTGCTGAAAACAGAAATAGTAACCAAACCTTAACTAGTAAGTTTGGTTTAGATAGTTTCGTATTATTCAAACAGAAAAAAATGGCCATATTTTTTGTTTTTGCCATGTTGCTTGGTGCGGCTCTGCAAATAACGAATATGTTTGGTGATACTTTTATTAGAGATTTTGGTTCTAACCCAGAGTACCAAGGTACTTTTGGTGTAGAGCACTCGGTATTAATTATTTCGCTTTCGCAGATTTCAGAAACCTTATTTATATTGACTATTCCGTTTTTCTTAAGAAAATTTGGTATCAAGCAAGTAATGATTTTTAGTATGATTGCTTGGGTATTACGATTTGCACTATTCGGAATTGGAAATCCAGGTTCAGGAGTAATTTTCTTGATTTTATCAATGATAGTTTATGGGATGGCTTTTGATTTCTTTAATATATCAGGGTCATTATTTGTCGAAAAAGAGACAGATAGTAAGATTAGATCAAGTGCACAAGGTTTGTTTATGTTAATGACAAACGGTATTGGTGCAATTGTAGGAGGAGAATTAGCTGGTAGAACGGTTAGTTATTTTACAGTAGATAGTAAGGTAGAGTGGCCAAGTGTTTGGTTTTCGTTTGCAGGGTATGCGTTTGTTATTATGATTGCATTTGCTATTTTGTTTAAATACAAACACGACCCTAAGATTGCTGATGGGTTGAGTCATTAATAAAAATAAATACAAGTATATAGAACCCGATGTGTAATGCATCGGGTTTTTTAGTGTTAGGAATTTTATACGTGAACTCTAGCCCTGATAGAGCCGATATCCTCGTAATGGAATGAAGAGATAAAGGGGATAGCAGGAGGGATCTTGTTTTAGAAAATGGGGTAACTGCTCCCTAAAAGAGCTGATTTTAATGTATTTACAGCAATGAATACCGAATTTACGGTATATAAAAGGATCTATGTCTTATTTATTTTGCAGTTACATAAAAAAGTATTAATTTTGCACACCTTTTGGTGGATAAGAGTTTCCATTAGGTATCAATTAATTATACAAACAACTTCTGTTGTTTTCTACTACTTCAAGAGACTCGAGAGAATACAGAATACAAATTTTTAATCAGCATGTCTGAACAAATCCAATCACAAGAAGAGTTTTTAGCAAATTTTAACTGGCATAATTTCGAAGAAGGAATTGATGTAGTTGATGAAAAAAACTTATTAGAATTCGAAGAATTAGTATCAAAAACTTTTATCGCTACTGACCAAGAAGAAGTAGTAGATGGTACTGTTGTTAGAATTACAGATAGAGACGTTATCGTTGATATCAACGCAAAATCG
>CAXBGV010000315.1:0-3186 GCA_963975235.1 uncultured Flavobacterium sp.
CACATGTTATTTATTTACAGGCTTCTCGATAATGATTGTTGCAATATATCCAGTTCCTATATTCCATTTGTCTTTTGCAATTAAAACCCCTTGATCATCATACACTTGAAATTCGGCTGTATTTGGTGCAGCAAATCCTTCGTTTAAAGCTTCAAAAACGATTCTATTTACGCCATTTTCAAGCTTTAACTCAAACTCCTTAAAACCAACATCTAAAATTACTTCATAATCCAAGACTATGTCATTAAATGATATTCTAATTTTATCACCATCTAAATAAGCACCATCTTTAAATCTTACTTTTGCAGTAGTCGAACCTGATTTATAAATACCTAAATCTTGGTCTCTTTTGTATACTTTTGCAGCAATGATAGGTTCACTTTTAGGCACTTTATAGTTGTTTTCAGGAATGGGATCTGCAACGTATCGTTTCACTATTGGAGGATCAGCCATTGGCTTACTTACTACTTTTGGTTTAACTGGTTTTTCTTTAGCAGGTATTGCTTTAGACTTCGAACTAAATTCTTCCTGAGAATAACCATTTGCGATCGTTCCTATAAACAATCCACAAAGTAAAACTCGATTTAAAGATTTTGTTGACATATAATTCATAATATTATTATTAGTTAAAAAAAGAGCATACTGGCTTTATCACCATATTTACTGCTTCTATAATTAACTGCGAAAGTTATAAAAAAGTATGCTTAAGAGCAAAATTTACAACTTTTTAAACACCCCTTTAACAAAAAGCAGCTCTTTTTTCTTTCAAAACTCAACCTGCCTCGGTGAATTAAAGCTTTCACTTTTTTCACTAGTTAATTTTTGCAAACCTACTATACGTAGTTTTGGCGAAGATCAGCAAATAAAAAAAATGACTAAAATTAAACCGTTTATATTGGTAACACTATATCAATACAATTAGTTGCTGCAATCGTAGAGAATACTTTATTTACTGTCACTGAAGCCTTTCCTTAAACTTAAAACAGCATTGAACGCGTCGAAAAGTCTTAAAAATCATAAATACTTCTGTATTACACTAGAATAAGGCAACTATTTTTTTAACCCGCAACATTACTTTTAAGTCAGTTACAAAAGAGTATAATCTATTCTTTTTAAGCCGTAAAATCTGCCAAAGGATTTTATACGATCAGTCAGCTCTTTGCAGCAGCAGTTTTTAGTTGAAATTGAATTTACGGTACTAATTGTTTAATAAGTTTGCAGATTGTAATACTTTTACAAATATTAGCTTGTAGCCTTACCCATTAAATGAATTTAAATCAAATAAAAAAAACAGTACTAACCTTCCTCAAGTGGATTTTCATTTGTGTGATTGTCGGGTTTCTTGCAGGATCAGCATCGGCGTTCCTATTGATATCGCTTGAATGGGCTGCTCATCTGCGAGAAGTTGAGCCATGGTTACTTTGGCTATTACCTATTGGTGGGTTACTCATAGGTCTTACTTACCATTATTACGGAAAAGATGTAGTTCAAGGAAACAATTTATTACTCCTTGAATACGAAAAACCGGAAAAAGTAATCCCTTTAAAAATGGCTCCTTTTGTATTGATAGGAACAATTATCACGCATCTCCTTGGTGGTTCAGCCGGACGTGAAGGAACGGCAGTACAAATGGGAGGCGCAATTGCAGATCAGTTTACTAAACTATTTGCACTTGACGCTTCCGACAGAAAAACAATTATTATACTAGGTATTAGTGCCGGATTTGCATCAGTTTTCGGAACACCATTGGCAGGCGCTTTGTTTGCTATAGAAGTCCTTTATTTTAGTAAAATTAGTTATCAGAGCATAGTATTATCTTTTATTGTGGCTTATGCTGCTTACTTCACTGTAGAATTGTGGAGTGTGCAACATACGCATTATACGATTCCTATTGTACCTCAGCTTAATACCTCTGCTTTATTGTGGACTATAGTAATAAGTATCATTTTTGGTTTTGCAGCTATGTTATTTTCTAGAAGTACCCACTATTGGAGTAATCTGTTTTCTAAAACAATTTCATATGCTCCGCTCCGACCTATGGCGGGAGGTATTATTTTGGCGTTAGTTTTTTATTTTACGGGTACAACAAAATTCATGGGATTGGGCGTGCCAGTTATCGTGGATGCCTTTACTACTCCCAGTGATGGTTCCGATTTTTTATTAAAAATACTATTCACAGGTTTTACTTTAGGAGCTGGTTTTAAAGGTGGCGAAGTAACACCTCTGTTTTTTGTAGGTGCTACTTTAGGCAGTGCTTTATCATTTTTTGTACCACTTCCTATCGGATTGCTTGCCGGCATGGGATTTGTAGCTGTTTTTTCAGGGGCTACTCATACTCCATTTGCTTGTACTATAATGGGATTTGAGTTGTTTGGATGGGAGAGCGGCTTATACATAGCGTTAGCTTGCTTTATTGCCTATTTTGCATCCGGCCCCTTAGGCATATACAAAGCCCAAATTGTAAAAGGACCAAAAGACCGTTTGTACCAAAAACTTAAAATCAGAAAATTAGATCATTTTTAGAATTAAAGTATCAAATAAATACAATATTATTGTAGTATATTTCAATCTAATAATTCGTGACGATGGCATTTGGACTTCCAGCTTCTTTTTCTCAATACATCCCATTTAATACATTATCGAAAGCAGAATTTAAACAGATTGCAATTCGATGCTGCAAAAAACTGAATTGGTCTATCATTTCCATCAACGACGATGCAATCGTTGCTGAAACAAATCCTATACTAGCAACTTGGAACGAAACAATAAAAATTGATTACGATCTTGCTGATCCATTAATAACTAGTACCAGCAACGGAAAGCAAATCTATGATCGCGGACGCAACAAAATAAATACTGAAACTTTTTTTGACGCATTCAATGAATTTCGGAAATCAATAAATACGTTACCATTGGATAGCGAAGAAATAGTTGTTGCTACTGTCGCCGATGATGATGCAATCGAAAAAACGAAGGAATCGCATAAAACAATAACAGCTTTTTACTCTCCTTTTTCTATAGTAATTCCTGTGAAGAATTATTTCATCACACCTATACTCCTTTTGATTAATGTGTTTTTATTTTTCAGCATGTTCTTCTCAGGGGTTCGCTTCTTTTCTCCGCATACACAAGATATCATTTCTTGGGGAGGTAATTATGGTTCACTAACAACTAATGGTGAGTGGT
>CAXBGV010000316.1:0-3130 GCA_963975235.1 uncultured Flavobacterium sp.
CTTTGTTGGATCACCTATTAGATCAACGGGGATTGAATCGTCGATAACTAATTCTAATGTATTGTTGTTTTTTATCGCTACCTCTTGTAGAGCATTTTTTATATCAAGTAACAATTGCTTCAGATTAAAGGAAATTTGTTCTATCTCAACACGATTCGACTCAATTCTGTTTATCTCTAAAATATCATTAATAAAAGTGGTTAGGTAATCACCTGAAAACTTAAGAGAAGATAAATAGTGTAGTTGTGATTTTTTTGGATTTTCCTCCATTAATAGGTGTGTGATTCCATTAATTGCGTTCAATGGTGTCCTAAGTTCATGGCTTACGATAGAGAGAAACTCAGATCGCGCTTGAGAGGCTTTCTCTGCTTTTTCTTTAGCAGCAATAAGTTCTTTGTTCTTTTCTTGTAATAATAAGTTAGTTTTTGTTCGAATTAGATTGTTTCGGTACAATGATAAGCTCAATAGCGAAAGTATCGATATAAGTGCGATAGCTAAAATATTTATTAATTTGAAAAATCTATTTGTTTTTTCTTCTTCCTTTTTTTGCTTTGCAATTTTATCAATTTTCTCTACTCTTTGTAGTTCTTTAAAATTCTCGTAATCATCAACACCAAGTTTTTCATTGTTTAAAAGCGTTAAATTTTCCTTTACATTAAGATGCTGTTTCAGGAACAAATAGGCGTTGCTTTTGTCTAATTGTTTTTCATATGCATTACTCATTGCGAGTAGAACACGTGATTTTTGTTCTAGATTGTCTACGTTTTTGTTTATTTCTAGAGCTTTGTTGTAGTAGCTTAGTGCTAGTATGTTGCGGTTTTGTTCTTGTTCTATTAATCCCATTTGATACAATGCTTCAGCTTTGGTATCATTTGGTTTGTTGTTATTTGTGTCGCTAATTATGGCATTAAAGAGTAGCGCTGCAGCTGTAATGTTCTTTTCATTCCTATGTATGATTCCTTTTTGTAGGTTTATGAAATCTGTTGCTTTGTCATTATTAACGAGTTTGTTAATCGTGTTTGCTTTATCAAAATAGCTTTTAGCTGCTTTGTAATTTAACTTTTGCATCTCAGTTAATCCCAAGTAGTAATAGGTTTCAGCATAGGCTACTGTAGGAGTTATAGATTCAAATAAAGCAATACTAGTGGTAAATGATTCAATAGCATCATTGTATTTGTGAAGGTCAAAATATATTTTACCTAAAAAAAGCAGTTCTTCGGCTTGACCTTTGGTATTACCGTTCGCCTCTGCATAAGCAATAGCTTTATGAGTATAAAAAAGTGCGTTTTTGTATTTATTGGTTTGAATATTAGCCGACGCTAATTCATTGTAATAGGTTAGGCTATCTTTATTTTGAGAATAAAGAAAAGAAGTATAAAAAGTAATAAAAAACCAAATGTACTTCATCCTAATTTTAGTGTTAAATTATTTTTTTGTCAGTTCAATCAAATCTATTATTCGTGACGAGTAACCAATTTCATTGTCATACCAACCTACCACTTTTACCATTTTATCAATAACCGAGGTTAGTTGAGCGTCAAACACACAGGAATTTCTGTTTCCTATAATATCTACTGAAACGATGGGATCCTCTGTGTAATCAAGAATTCCTTTTAAACCATTTACTGCAGCGTTCTTAAAAGCAGCGTTAATCTCTTCGATTGTAACGGCTCTTTTTACATTAAACGTAATATCAGTCAATGATCCATCTGGAACGGGTACTCGAATACCACAACCACCAATTTTCCCCTCTAAAGTAGGAAATATTTTTGTAATAGCCTTAGCTGCACCTGTTGTTGTTGGAACAATAGATTGACTTGCACCTCTAGCTCTACGTAAATCTTTATGTGGTTGGTCATGTAAGCTTTGGTCTGTAGTGTAGGAGTGTATGGTGGTAATGTAAGCCTCTTTAATCCCACAAAGCTGATCGATGATTTTTACCATAGGCGCCGCATTGTTCGTTGTGCAACTTGCGTTAGAGATGATCGTCTCTGTGCCATCAAGAATGTTTTCATTGACTCCTAATACCACTGTTTTAATAGTATCTACCTCTGATGGGGCTGATAAAATTACTTTTTTGGCACCAGCCAAAATATGTGCGTTTATATCCTCAAAGGTTTTGTACTTCCCTGTTGATTCAATTACGTAGTCTATATCGAGGCTTTTCCAGTCTAGATTAGCTATGTTTTTTTCGTGAAAAAAAAGAAAATGTTTTTCTTCTACTAAAAAACCGTTCTCGTCAGGCAAAACTTTATAGGGCAAAACTCCGTGAATACTGTCGTATTTTAATAAATGGGCCATTGTTTTCGTATCGGCAATGTCATTTATAGCCACAACCTCTATAGTTGGATGGTTTAAAAGCAAGCGAAATAAATTGCGCCCAATTCTTCCAAAACCATTAATAGCAATTCTTGTCATAGATTTGAATATCTAAAAGCCTAAATTACTAAAGTCAGGTATTTAGGCCTTTCGACTTTCTGACTTTAGTACTTAAGACTATAATATGTGTTTTTGTGCTTTATATGAAGATCGAACTAAAGGTCCGCTTTCTACGTGACGGAAACCTAATTCTAAACCGTATTGCTCGTATTTTGCAAACTGTTCTGGAGTTATAAATTCCTTTACGGGTAGGTGTTTTTTACTTGGCTGTAGATATTGTCCTATTGTAACAACATCAACATTTGCCTCGCGAAGGTCTCTCATAGTCTGGAAAACTTCTTCTTCTTGCTCACCAAGGCCTAGCATAATTCCAGATTTTGTTCTTTTTATTCCCTTTGCTTTTAAGTAACGTAAAACTTCAAGGCTTCTGTCGTATTTTGCTTGAATACGTACCTCGCGGGTAAGTCTACGCACGGTCTCCATATTGTGCGATACTACCTCAGGGTTTGCATCAACGATTCGGTCGAGATTTCTCTCGATCCCTTGAAAATCAGAAATCAGAGTTTCTAGCGTTGTATTAGGGTTCATTCTACGAATCGCTTTTACAGTTTCGATCCAAATGATAGAGCCGCCATCTTTTAAATCATCACGATCTACACTTGTAATTACAGCGTGTTTAATATTCATGATTTTTATAGAGCGAGCTACCTTTTCTGGTTCATCCCAATCTACTGTTTCTGGTCGGCCAGTT
>CAXBGV010000317.1:0-3109 GCA_963975235.1 uncultured Flavobacterium sp.
ATCCTTACGTACTAAAATCATGACGCTTCCTGACGAAGTAATCGTTTACCCTGCGCACGGTGCCGGTAGTGCTTGTGGTAAAAACATGAGTAAGGAAACCGTATCGACTGTAGGAAACCAAAAGAAAGAAAATTACGCTTTACGTGCGAGCATGACTGAGGCTGAGTTTGTAACAGAAGTTACCGATGGTTTACTACCTCCTCCAGCCTACTTTGGGATGAATGTAGCGATGAACAAAAAAGGGTATGATAGCTTTGAATCAGTATTGAATAACGGAATGCAAGCGATAAAAGTTACTGACTTTGAAGCAATTGTAGAAAACACTGGGGCTTTGATATTAGACACACGTAAAAATGGCGTTTTTGCCAAAGGATTTATTCCGCAATCTATTAACATTGGTATAGATGGTGATTTTGCTCCATGGGTAGGTGCGCTGATTGCTGATGTAAAACAACCTATCATTTTGGTTACCGAATTAGGTCAAGAAGAAGAGTCCGTTACTAGATTAAGTCGTGTAGGTTTCGACAATTTAGTAGGTCACTTAGACGGCGGATTTGAAGCTTGGGAAAAAGCAGCGAAAGAAACCGATACCGTGCATAGAATTAACGCTGATGCTTTTGCAAAAGCAGTAAAAATAGGGGAAAGCAAAGTAGTAGATGTTCGTAAGGAAAGTGAATACTCAGCAGAGCATGTAGACGAGTCTTACAGTAGGCCGTTGTCTAACATCAATGATTGGATTAAAGATATTGATCCAAAAGAGCATTTCTTTTTGCATTGTCAAGGAGGATACCGCAGTATGATGGCAGCTTCTATCTTGCAAGCGCGCGGTTTTAGAAATTTTACCGAAATAGAGGGTGGCTTTAATGCCATTGCAGCAACAACAATCCCAAAAACAGATTTTGTTTGCCAAAGCAAAGTACTTTAGTAAGTAACCATTACAAATAAAAAAACGAACGATGAGTACGGATCAATGTTGTGTAGTTTCTTGTGATAGCCCGTTAGACTTAACCTATTGGGATACACAATACCAATGTAATACCACAGGCTGGGATTTAGGGCAGGTTTCGCCTCCCCTAAAAGCCTATGTCGATACCGTAAGAAACAAGAATATAGCTATTTTAATTCCTGGTTGTGGCAATACCTACGAAGCAGAATATCTACTAGAACAAGGTTTTACAAATGTTAGAGTGATTGATATTGCGCCTACATTAGTGGCTGGTTTACAAAGTAAATTTGGAGACAATCCTAACATTACAATAATTTGTGGTGATTTTTTCGAACACCAAGGACAATATGATTTAATTATCGAGCAAACGTTTTTTTGTGCCTTACCTCCTCGCCTACGTCAAAGATATGTTTGGAAAATGCACCAACTGTTAGCCCAAGACGGACTTTTAGCTGGACTCTTGTTCAATCGTACTTTTGAGGTAAGTCCACCTTTTGGCGGAAGCCAATCCGAATACGAAAAGCTTTTCCAAGACGCTTTTCAATTTCAAAAGCTAGACACAGCTTATAATTCGATTGCGCCAAGAGCAGGAGCCGAATTATTCATTGAGTTTAAGAAAAACAGTGATGTATTGGTTTCTCTATATGAATTTGAAGGAATCACCTGCAGCGGCTGCATGAATACGGTTAGCACAGCCTTTATGAATGTAGATGAAGTTAAAAATGTAAGTATGAGTACTGATTTTGCGGAAGTAGTATTAGTTAGTACCTCTGAAATACCATTAACACAACTACAAGCCCTAGTTTCCTACGACGAAAAATACAAAATAAAAAAGCAGTAATATGAAACAAATACTTTTTACCAATTGGCATAGCATGCGCTGGATCCGACTCGTAATCGGTCTTTTTTTCATGCAACAAGCAATACAGCACCGCGAAATAGTGGCTGGGGCAGTAGCCGCATTTTTTTTCTTCCAATCTGTTTTTAATACCGGATGCCGTTTAAACGGATGCGAAGTTCCAACCCTTAAAAAAACTAAAAATGAATAGTTCCTTTGATAAATTAATACAGTCCGAAAAACCGGTTTTAATCGATTTTTTCGCTACTTGGTGCGGACCTTGTAAAATGTTGGGCCCAATCCTAAAAGATGTAAAAGACCAAATGGGAGATGGTGTATCTATCATTAAAATTGATGTAGACAAAAACCAACAAATTGCTGCTCAGTACCAAGTGCGTGGAGTGCCAACCATGATTTTATTCCAAAACGGAAAACAGTTGTGGCGACAATCAGGCGTTTTGGATAAAGGGGAGATCATAAAAACCATTTTAGAGAAAAGCAATAAATAATACCACCATTTACAATACCACAGTACTAAAACTAAAAACCCTCGTTTATCACTAAACGAGGGTTTTGTTATATAGAACTTTACTAATTATTACTTTACAGGAATATTTGCTAAAATTTCAATCAAAAATTTCCAGAATTTCTGAGACGAACTAATACTCGCTCTTTCATCTGGAGAGTGTGCTCCGTGAATCGTAGGGCCAAAAGAAATCATATCCATATCTGGATAATTTGTTCCTAAAATCCCACATTCAAGACCCGCGTGACAAGCCACTACTCTTGGTTTATCTCCGTTTTGCTTCTCGTAGATTGGCACCAGTACATCTAAAATTTCTGACTTTGCATTTGGAGTCCATCCAGGATACGCTCCTGAAAATTCTACCTCACAACCCATCAATTCAAATGCCGAACGCAAGGCGTTAGCCAAATCAAACTTAGATGTCTCAACTGAAGAACGAGTTAAACACTGTACTGTTAGCTTGCCATCCTCCAAAATCACTTTTGCAATATTATTAGATGTTTCTACTAGGTTATCAAAGTCGGCACTCATGCGGTACACTCCATTATGCGCCGTGTACATCGCACGCACAAAGTAAAACTGAGCGATCGAAGGCATCACTTTTGCAGGTACCGTTTCTAGTTTTTCAAAAACAACTTCCAGTTTCGGCTCTGTAGTTTTAAACTCCGTTTTGATTTCGTTGACAATTTGTTGCATGTCAAAAACAAAAGCTTCATCGTAAACCGAAGCGATAATTACTTTCGCTACGCTTTCTCTCGGAATCGCATTGCGTAAGCTACCACAGTGAATGGAGGCAATT
>CAXBGV010000318.1:0-3076 GCA_963975235.1 uncultured Flavobacterium sp.
AAGGTTTGAGAGAACTATGTACGGCAAACGCAATATTGCTAATTTTTGATGAGGTAATGACAGGTTTTAGATTAGCTAGAGGAGGCGTTCAAGAACTTTTGAATATCAATGCTGATATTGTATGTTTTGGAAAAGTAATTGGTGGCGGATTGCCAGTTGGTGCTTTTGCTGCTCGCAATGAAATTATGAATTTTCTTGCTCCACTAGGTCCAGTGTACCAAGCGGGAACCTTATCAGGTAATCCGTTGGCTATGGCAGCAGGATTAACCATGTTACAATCATTAAATGAAGATCAGGAGGTTTTTAGTAGATTAGCTTCTAAAACAGCTTATTTACATGCTGGACTTGATAAAGTGTTAACAGCAAATAATATTGCTTTCACCATCAATAGAATTGGTTCAATGATATCAGTTCACTTTGATAATAGCCCTGTTCTTGATTTTAAATCAGCAGCTAAAGGAGATAATGAGACTTTCAAAAAGTTTTTTCATGGCATGTTACAAGCAGGAGTTTACATTGCGCCTTCAGCATATGAATCCTGGTTTATCACTGATGCTTTAACCTATGAAGACCTTGACTTTACAATCGCTGCTGCGGAGAAAGTAGCCCAAACACTTTAAAAGTAAAAAAGCTTCGAGTTAAATTACTCGAAGCTTTTTTTTATTATTCCATACCAGAACCACCCTGTTTCTTAGTTCGTCTCTGTTGCATCTTTTCCTTCATTTTCTCTTGATTTGTTTTCCATTTAGCGGCTTGCTCTGGAGTTAAGATCGCATTCATTTTCTCATCCATTTTTTGTTTTTGAGCTACCATTTTTTCTTTGGCTTGTTCTCTCGTTTTTTTTATTTCTGCTCTTTGTGAAGCCCTTTTTGCATCTTGCTCAGCAAAAAGTTGTTTTAACTTTTCCTGTTGATTTGCATCAAGATTCAATTCTTTGGTCATTTTTTCAAGGCGTTTTTCAGTACGCTCTTGCGGAGTCATTTTCTCCAAATTTGATCGTTGAGGTTTAGATCCCTCTTTTTTGTTTTGTGCAAAACTGGTCATTCCAACCAATAATAATGCTGTAATAAATACTTTTTTCATTTTTTAGATTTTTAAGTTCTATTAGTTAGACCACCTTTATTAACTAAGGTTTAAGTATTAACATAACTTTAGTAGCAACATCCAAAAAGTAGAATTGAAAAATATCGAATCTAGTAGAAACTAATGGCTTATTAATAATCAAGGTAAATAATTTATTTATAGGGTTTAGTGTAGTTCTGTTTATCGTAATGATTGGTATTGGTAGCAGGAATATCCTGAAAAAGTGATTTTTAGAGACAATAATCGTGATATGAATATTAATTAATTCATAGGAAATGAGTTGAATTCATATGCTTATCAAGTAACGATAGGACAGTTGTTACTGGAAGGTTTTATTGAAACAAGGGAGTAGTTTTAGTTTCCGACAATCTTCTATTTGATTTACTAAAAATCAGTTCTAGATATACTAACTACCACTATTACGATATTGAAATTCCCTTAATAGTACTCTTGCACAGTGCTCTTTTTTTTAAAATATTTTTTCTGTAAAACCAAAATAAAACTTTTAACGTATCTAATCAGATAGCTAACTTTTAAAAAATATTAATATGAAAAACAAACAGATTACTTCAGGTGTAGCCACCGTATTAGGTTTGGCTTTGTTATCACTTAGTGCGATTTCGTGTAACAATGATAATAATGATGGCAACAATCAAATGCAGGCTCCAAATGTGACTTTTACAGCTTTGGCTAGTAATAACACTATTTTGACTTATAATGCTCAAAATTTAATGACAGCGACATCAACTACAGCTATTGTTGGGTTGCCTCCTACAGAGAATATTGTTAGCATTGACTATAGGCCAGCTACCGGACAATTGTATGGATTAGGTTCCTCAAGCAGAATTTATTTTATTAATGAAAAAAGTGGTGTAGCAACAGCCTTGGGGGCTAGCGCATTTACTCCTGCAGTTGTTGGAGCAAATGCTTCTTTAGACTTTAATCCAACGGTTGATAGAATTCGTTTGGTTACGGCTTCAGGGCAAAATTTAAGATTACATCCTGAGTTAGGTACTGTTGTATTTACTGATGGATCTATCAATGGTGGAACTAATCCTAAAATTGGTGCAGTAGCTTATACAAATAGTGTTGCGGGAGCTACGAGCACTATGCTGTTCGATATCGATTTTGAGCAAGATAAGTTGTACATGCAAAACCCACCAAATGATGGAGGTTTGCAGCTTGTTGGAGATTTAGGCGTTAATTTTGAAGGCACAGGTGATATGGATATCACAGCCGATAATTCAACTGCGTTAGCAGTGACAAATAACAATAACGTGTCTACTTTGTTCACTATTAATTTGACAACTGGTAAGGCGGTTAATGTAGGTAAATTTGCTGTTCAAGTAATAAGTATTGCATTTAAAACCAACCCAATAGCGTACGCTACAACTGCCAACAATATGCTATATCGTTTTGATCCAACAAAAGGTACTAACACATCAGTTGCATTAACAGGTTTAGCTACTAGCGAGAGTATTGTAGGATTGGACTTTAGACCAGCGAACGGAAGTTTATATGCTATTTCTAATCAAAGTAGACTGTTCTCGGTTAATACAGCAAGTGGTGCATTAACCGTTGTTGGAACAACTCTTGTTCCTGGTTTAAGTGGTACTGCATTTGGATTTGATTTTAACCCAACAGTAGATAGAATTCGACTAGTAAGTAATACTGGACAAAACTTACGTTTACATCCAGATTTAGGTACTGTTGCAGCGATAGATGGGAATTTGAATCCAGGTACTCCTTTTGTTAGTGGAGCAGCTTATACGAATAATGTTGCAGGTGCAACTACAACTACTTTATTTGTGTTAGATTCTCAAACTGATATCTTATACCGTCAAGATCCACCTAACAATGGAACGCTAGTGATGATAGGGAACTTAGGTGTTGATGTAGATGCTGATAATGGTTTCGATATTGGTGGAAATAGCGCGATTGCTTATGCTTTATTGAAAGTAAATAATGCTACTGCCGTTTATACGATTAACCT
>CAXBGV010000319.1:0-3041 GCA_963975235.1 uncultured Flavobacterium sp.
GTGAATACTTTAGCTCAAGCATTAGGATTAGATTTTAAAAGAATTCAATTCACACCCGATTTGATGCCTTCAGACATACTAGGTAGTGAAATTTTAGATGAAAACCGTCAATTTAAATTCATTAAAGGGCCTATATTTTCTAATATCGTTCTTGCAGATGAAATTAATAGGACTCCGCCTAAAACGCAGGCAGCACTTTTAGAGGCGATGCAGGAGCGATCTGTAACTATTGCAGGGGAGAATCATAAATTAGATTTACCCTATTTTGTTTTAGCGACGCAAAACCCAATTGAGCAGGAAGGGACGTATCCTTTACCTGAAGCGCAATTAGACCGTTTTATGTTTGCTATAAAACTAGAGTACCCTTCATTTGAAGAAGAAGTACAAGTGGTAAAAAGAACAACTTCGACTGTTGCAACGGATATCAATGCTTTGTTTACTGCTCAAGAAGTTATTGATTTTCAGCAATTAGTAAGAAGGATTCCTGTAGCGGATAATGTTATTGAGTATGCGGTGGCTTTAGTAGGTAAAACACGTCCAGAAGGTGCTTTGTCTACTGAATTTGTGAAAAATTATTTAGACTGGGGAGCGGGTCCTAGGGCTTCTCAAAATTTAATTTTAGCTGCCAAAACACATGCAGCTTTTAATGGTAAGTATTCACCAGATATCGAAGATGTGAAAGCAGTTGCAATTGGTATTTTGCGTCATAGAATTATTAAAAACTACAAAGCAGACGCTGAGAGTATTACTGAGGAAATTATAATTGGAAAATTGCTGTAATCCTTAAGTTGCGTCAATTTGATCACCAATTTTTATTGTAACTATATCGTTTTCTCTAGCAAATCATTTTTTTTAATTTACGCAAAGTGAAAACAAGAGAGTTAAATTGCGGAATTATCATTTTTTTGTTAAAATTTTATAATTTAATCATTTTTAAGTGTCAAAAATTACTATTAAGAAATAATAATTTTTCAAAAGCTCCGTTCTATTAAATTTTTTTTAATTTCAGGTTAAATAACTAAATTTGCATCACGAATTTTAAAAACCATCATTTGGTGCTTTTTATAATTATGCCAAGTTTAAAAAAAATAGCCTTGAAAATTGAAAATATTTCTATTATGAACATTTACAACGATTACCTACAAGAAATCGAAGAGCGAAAAGGTCAAGGACTTAATCCTAAGCCAATAGATGGTGCTGACTTATTAGGCGCAATTATTTCACAAATAAAAGAGGAGACAAACGCCAATCGCGAAGTGTCTCTTAAGTTTTTTATCTACAATACAGTTCCAGGTACAACTCCTGCAGCAGCCGTAAAAGCTAAATTTTTAAAAGAAATTATTCTTGGAGAATCGGTAGTTGCTGAAATTACACCTGTTTTTGCTTTTGAATTATTGTCACATATGAAAGGTGGACCTTCAATTGAAGTTTTGCTTGATTTAGCTCTAGGCAATGATGTTGCTATTGCAAAAGAAGCTGGAAAAGTACTTAAAACACAATTTTTTCTTTACGAAGCCGACACTGATCGTTTAGAAGCTGCTTACAAAGCTGGAAATGAAATTGCAAAAGAAATTTTGGTGAGCTATTCTAAGGCAGAATTCTTTACAAAACTTCCTGAAGTAGCAGAAGAAATTAAAGTAGTTACTTATGTGGCAGGTGAAGGTGATATCTCTACAGATTTATTGTCTCCAGGAAACCAAGCACATTCAAGATCAGACCGTGAACTTCATGGTAAATGTTTGATTTCTCCACAAGCACAGGACGAAATTCAAGCTTTGCAAGCGCAACACCCTGATAAAAGTGTGATGTTAATTGCTGAAAAAGGGACAATGGGTGTGGGATCTTCTAGAATGTCAGGAGTGAACAACGTGGCACTTTGGACAGGTAAAAAAGCTAGTCCTTATGTTCCTTTTATTAATATTGCTCCAATTGTTGCCGGTACAAACGGAATTTCTCCAATTTTCCTAACTACAGTTGATGTAACTGGTGGAATTGGATTAGACCTTCAAAACTGGGTAAAAGTAGTTGACGAAAATGGAAATGCAGTACGCAATGAAAATGGTGATGTTGTTCTTGAAGAAGCGTATTCTGTAGCAACAGGTACCGTTCTTACAATCAATACTAAAACGAAGAAATTATACAATGGGGACAAAGAGCTAAAAGATATTTCTAAAGCTTTTACACCTCAAAAAATGGAATTTATCAAAGCAGGTGGGTCATACGCTATTGTTTTTGGTAAAAAGTTACAAACTTTTGCATCAAAAACGTTGGGGATTGCCATAGAGCCTGTTTTTGCTCCATCAAAAGAAGTTTCTGTTGAAGGACAAGGACTTACTGCAGTGGAGAAAATTTTCAACAAAAATGCAGTTGGAACTACTCCAGGTAAAGTGTTACATGCAGGATCAGATGTTCGTGTAGAGGTGAACATTGTTGGGTCTCAAGACACAACTGGTTTAATGACTTCACAAGAATTAGAGTCTATGGCTGCAACAGTTATTTCTCCAATCGTGGATGGTGCGTATCAATCAGGTTGTCATACAGCTTCAGTTTGGGATAATAAGTCGAAAGCTAATATTCCTAGATTAATGAAGTTTATGAATGATTTCGGTTTGATCACAGCGCGCGACCCAAAAGGGGAGTATTTGGCGATGACAGACGTTATTCACAAAGTATTGAACGATATTACAGTTGATGAGTGGGCTATCATTATTGGTGGTGACTCGCATACAAGAATGTCAAAAGGAGTTGCTTTTGGTGCCGATTCAGGTACCGTTGCACTTGCATTGGCTACGGGTGAGGCTTCTATGCCAATTCCAGAATCAGTAAAAGTGACGTTCAAAGGAGATATGAAAAACTACATGGACTTCCGTGATGTAGTACACGCTACACAATCTCAAATGTTGAAACAATTTGGAGGAGAGAATGTGTTCCAAGGTAGAATTATCGAGGTGCATTTAGGGACGCTTACTGCGGATCAAGCCTTTACTTTTACAGACTGGACTGCAGAGATGAAAGCTAAAGCTTCTATCTGTATTTCTGAA
>CAXBGV010000320.1:0-3040 GCA_963975235.1 uncultured Flavobacterium sp.
AAAACATTGATAAAAAAATTACAATTGATGATTTTACACAATATACTCCAGCACTTTCAGTTTACGCACTAAATCTTGGAGGGATCAAAGGAAAAAATAGTTTGAGAGATAGAAGTATTATATTAGGAACTTCATATTTATTGGTTGGTAGCTCGGTGTATGCTTTAAAAAATATTACACAAATAGAACGACCTGACCGCAGTGGCTTTAACTCATTTCCTTCTGGACACACTGCTACAGCATTTGCCGGAGCAGAATTTTTATGGCAAGAATACAAAGATGTTTCAATATGGTATGGTATCTCTGGTTATCTAGTTGCTTCAGGCACGGGCATATTTCGCATATACAATGATAAACATTGGCTTACAGATGTAGCAATGGGTGCAGGAATAGGTATTATGAGTACCAAAATCGCTTATTGGCTTTTCCCCTACGTTGACAAACATATTTTTAAGTCTAAAAAAAATATAAGTAGTGCTGTGGTAGCTCCTTTTTATAATGGCAATCAAATGGGATTAGGAATGATTGTAAATTTAAAATAATAAATCCAATTATTATGAACCTCTAGACATTGGGCAGAAGAAAAACGAACACAATAATTTTTAAATTAATGAGAAAATACACTAAAATATTTTTATTATTGACACTTTGTTTTAGTAATTGTAAAGATAAAGAAGGTGGCGAAAAGATACAACCTATTGATTCCAAAACAAATGATAAAAAAAATATCGAAACAAAAATACCTCCAAAGTTTTCTCATAAAGATTACGCACTACTTTTTAAATATTCAGCGGAACAAGACAATCAATTACTCGGAATTACTTTTTTGGATAAAGAAACTATTAAATTTTATCTTATCACGGAAACACTTCCTTGCGATACAGAATACTGGGGAATCGCAGAAAACAAAAAATTAAAGAATATTAGCAAAATTGACTTTAAGAAAGAAGATGAATATTTTGTCGATGTGTATTCTAAAATTGTCTTCCAATAACAGAGCGAATAATGAAACGCATAAAGTAACATTTACTAACAACCTTTTGGCAGGATTACGAATTTTCTAGTAAATAGCGTTTGCGTGTTTTGTCGTCTCTTAGTTCAGAACAAGAATAACTTTTAAACCAACTAAAGTCATATAAATTGGTTGAATTTAGTTAGATTGCAGTAAGTTTTCAAAAACAAAATAATATATGGAATTCGATTACGTCATTGTAGGTAGTGGCTTTGGTGGTTCAGTGAGTGCCTTACGCCTATCTAAAAAAGGATATAAAGTTCTAGTCATCGAAAAAGGAAAATGGTTCAAAGCAGAAGATTTTCCAAAAACCAACTGGAATTTTAAAAAATGGCTTTGGTTACCAAGTTTCCGTTTTTTTGGAATCATGAAACTCACTATATTTAAACATGTTGCTGTTCTTTCAGGAACGGGTGTGGGTGGTGGCTCTCTGGTTTATGCTAATACCTTACCTATCCCAAAATCCACTTTTTTTAAAACTGGAAGTTGGAGTACGCTTAAGGATTGGGAAAAAGAGCTAGCGCCATTTTATCAAGAAGCGCTAAAAATGCTTGGTGCGGCAAAAAATCCTAAATTATTTGATGGTGATATAGGTTTAAAAAAAGTAGCCCAAAATCTCAATCTTGAAGACAAATTCGATGCAACTAATGTGGCGGTTTACTTTGGTGAAGAAAACGTAACTAAAAATGACCCTTATTTTGATGGTTTAGGACCAGAACGTACAGGATGCAGTTTTTGTGGAGCTTGTATGACAGGATGCAGAAACAATTCTAAAAATACACTCGACAAAAATTATTTGTACCTAGCACAGCATTACGGTGCAACAATTATGACCGAGCATGAGGTTTATGATGTTGTTCCCATCGCTACTGCAGATGGAAAGAATGGTTATGAAGTTTTACTGAAAACAAGTACACAGTTTTTTACTAAAAAAACTACAATTAAAACCAAAGGTGTAATTTTCTCCGGAGGTGTAATAGGAACCGTTAAATTACTCTTGCAACTAAAAACCAAATCACTACCCAACATATCAGACCGATTAGGAGAAGATATCAGAACAAATAATGAAACACTCGTTAGTGTTTCGACTCTCGATGAGGATAAGAATTTCTCAAAAGGAGTAGCAATAGGTAGCATACTAGATACCGATGAAAATAGCCATCTCGAAATTTGTCGATACGGCAAAGGTTCAAATGCATGGAAATTAATTCATTTGCCCTATGTCACCGGAAATAATGCCTTTGTGCGCGCAGTAAAAGTTGTTGGGTCGTTTTTGAAATCTCCTGTAGCTTACTTCAAAACTTATTGCATAAACAGTTGGGCACAAAAAACAGTCGTACTCCTCTTTATGCAAACACTTGACAGTAAACTTAAGCTCAAAATTAACTTTTTGGGCTTCATGAATTCTACTATTACCTCAGGTAAAAAACCAACACCTTTTATTCCGGAATCTATTAAATTAATTAAAGAATATAGTAAAGCAGTTAACGGAATTAGCACTTCATTTGCTGTTGAAACAATTGCAGGTATTCCCTCAACTGCTCATATTTTAGGTGGTGCAGTTATGGGAGCAAACGCTAGTGAAGGTGTAATTGATCAAAACAATAAAGTATTTGGTTATGAAAACTTGTACATAATTGACGGCTCCATGATTTCAGCCAATCCTGGAGTAAATCCCTCATTGTCAATCACCGCAATTGCGGAGCATGCCATGCATCAAATTCCAGAAAAGGTATCAACTCACATTGCACAACAAGAAGTAGAATAACAATGAAGTATGTGAAAAAAATTATAAAAATAATAGTATTTAGCTTAGCAGTTGTTTGTATTGCTATAATCCTACTCTTTGGTCATAAAGACATTTCGCTGCAAGACTTAAAAGCAAAGTACGCCAATGAGACATCCTCTTTTGTAAGTGTTCAGGGCATGAACGTGCACTATCGAGACGAAGGTGATAAAAAAGATAGTATACCTATTGTACTTATTCATGGTACTGCAGCAAGTTTACATACTTTTGATGCGTGGACA
>CAXBGV010000321.1:0-2970 GCA_963975235.1 uncultured Flavobacterium sp.
GCTTCCTTGTCGATCAGTAATATCATCACTCCGTATTTATTACAAATCGCAGATGATGGCGGGATCGAAAGTGCCATACGATGTGATAAAGGATTAAAATGTGGTGTTTATTTATACCACGGTATATTGACAAATAAAGCTATTGGCGATTGGTTTGATATCCCTAATAACGACATCAATTTAATTGTGTTTTAAATAATCTTTGCCCTACCTTTGCAAAAAAAATAATTCATGAAGTTTGTACATCGTTTTGCCTACTACCTTGTAGGTTTAGTTATTGGTTGTTTTTTTGTAGCTCTTGTTTTTAGTGGCAAAGATACTCGTTGCAGTTATTTCCCGAATGCGCGCGTGCTCAACGATCTTCGAAACAAGCCATTTGAGTATTCTGATAAAGCTACAGAAATATTAGCCCAACCTTGGATCGATAAAAATGATATTAAGCAATCACTAACTTTTGGTGATGTCGATTTTGATAAAAGCAATACTGAATTTGGTAAAAACACCAAAGTGTATATTATAGAGGGAAAAACAGCGAAGAATGTTGATATTATTCTTACTGTCGAAAACCAAGCTAGTAAAGCAATTCTTGTTGATATCGCTCGCAAATAGCACAATTCATTGTATCGAATATATAAAAACCACTTTCGTTTATGAAACCGAAGTGGTTTTTCGCTTTTAGCGGAATCACAAAATAGCATCAAAATCGTGAATAGTAACACCAAGGAACTTTTGGACAAATTAAAAATAAAATCAACAGCAGAAACTAGCTTTTATTACAATTTGTAAAAGACCAATACTGATTATGCTAACAGATTTTTTGACATATCTTACACAAACCATTCTATTGATTGCTTATTATTTGCTTCTAAGTAGGTATTTGCTTTACTAAAATGCTTATTTCCAAACCATTTTCCTTGATTTGCACTTAAAGGTGAAGGATGTCCTGACTCTAAAACTAAATGCTTAGATCGGTCAATTTTACTACCTTTTTTTTGCGCAAAAGCACCCCACAACATAAAAACAACAGCTTCCTTCTGGCTCGAAATTTCTTGGATAACTGCATCTGTAAAAAGATTCCATTTTAGGTACTTATGACTGTTTGCGAGATCTTTTCGAACAGTTAAACCCGCGTTCAACAGCAATACGCCTTGCTTAGCCCATCGCTCTAAATTGCCTGTACTTGGCATAAATAGATGTTCTAAATCATCATTTAGTTCCCTAAATATATTTCGTAAAGAGGGAGGTATTTTAATTCCATCATTAACAGAAAATGCCAAACCATTTGCCTCTCCTTCTCCATGATAGGGATCTTGACCTATAATGACTATTTTTAAATTCGACAGGTCGCAATAATCAAAAGCAGCCAATATTAATTCCTGCGGAGGATAACAAGATCCTGCTTCGTACTCTTGGGCTACTTGCGCTTGTAGCTCCTTAAAATAGGGCTTTTGGAATTCATTTGCGAGTAGCGAATCCCATTTTGGTGGTAGATGTAATTGCATGATATTTTAAACTTAAGAACTCAAAGATACACAGAGAATTTTGGTTGCGCTTGCATGGATAGATTTTTTCTATTAGATCTCGAATAAACATTAGTTAAACTTGGTAATTCTTTACGAAAGAGTGTTTACTATTAACTATTTTTGTGGCAAAGTAGCAACTGACCCGAATGATATCTATTACAGAAAAAACATTACAAGATTTACAATTTCCAACGGTTCTTGAAACAATTTCAAGTATTTGTAACACCGAAATTGGTAAAGAAAAAGCCCTAAACATAACTCCTTTTAGAGACAAAGAGAGTTTGATGCAAGCATTAATGCAAACATCAGAATACGTTTCCTCTTTTCAAAATAACAATGCCATTCCCAATCACGGGTTTGACACGATAAACCATGAGATCAAATTTTTAGCAATCGAGGATAGTTTTCTCGAGGTAGGAAGCTTCAGAAAAATAGCGACGCTAGCATCTACGGTCAACTTTTTACTGAATTTTTTACGAAAATTTGATGATTACTACCCTAACATTAATGACAGGGCCTCCCGAGTAGAACTGACAAAGGATATCGTGCACATGATAGAGGATGTTGTGGATAAGTATGGTGAAATTAAAGATAATGCTTCACCTGTGCTTTTAGACACAAGACGCAGCATGAATAGCATTCGTGGTAAAGTAAATCAAAGCTTTGGTGTAGCTATGACGCATTACAATAGTTTGGGATATCTAGACGACATAAAGGAAAGCTTCGTGCAAAACCGCCGCGTTCTTGCTGTATTAGCCATGTACCGCCGTAAAGTTAAAGGGACTATTTTGGGAAGTTCAAAAACAGGAAGTATCGCCTACGTTGAACCCGAAATGACTCTAAAATACTCCAGAGAACTTAGTAATTTGGAATATGAGGAAAAAGAGGAAATCAACCGAATCTTGAAGCAATTGTCTAATGCTATTAGGCCGTTTTTACCTTTACTAATTGAATACCAAGATTTTCTAAGCGATATTGATGTGGTTGCGGCTAAGGCCAAATACGCAAACCGCATAAACGGAATTTTACCTACAATTACAGAAGAGCGACGTATGTATTTTAGAGATGCCTACCACCCTATTCTGTATTTGAATAACAAACAAAAAAACGAAATTACGCATCCGCAAACAATCGAATTAGGACAGGAAAACCGAATCATAGTTATCTCTGGACCTAACGCTGGAGGTAAAACCATCTCGTTAAAAACAGTTGGATTATTGCAATTAATGCTGCAATCTGGTATGTTGATTCCAGTACATGAAAGATCAGAAACATTTTTGTTTGACAGGATACTAACAGATATTGGTGACAATCAATCTATTGAAAATCATTTAAGTACCTATAGTTACCGATTAAAGAACATGAACTACTTCTTAAAGAAGTGTAATGCTAAAACCATGTTTTTAATTGATGAATTTGGTACCGGTTCTGATCCCGAATTAGGTGG
>CAXBGV010000322.1:0-2936 GCA_963975235.1 uncultured Flavobacterium sp.
CGCCAAATAGAATCCTTTGCGGGCTATTCATTCTGCAAGGCACACTCTGCTTCGTATGCGGTCGAAAGTTACCAAAGTTTGTACTTAAAAGTGTATTACCCTATAGAGTTTATGGTGGCTGTCATTAACAACCAAGGTGGTTTTTACCGAACCGAAGTGTATGTACATGAAGCGAGAATGTCAGGAGCTACAATCCATAATCCTTGTGTGAACAAAAGCGAATTTACCACTACCTTATACGGCAAAGACGTTTATTTAGGATTTATGCATTTGCAAGGCTTAGCAGAAAAATTAGCTTGGACTATTGTAAACGAACGAACACAGAATGGGGAATACCTTTCGCTAGAAGATTTTTGCAATCGGATAAAAATTGGATTAGAGAGTTTGAAATTGTTGATTTTTATAGGTGCTTTCAGGGAAACCGGTAAAACCAAAAATCAGTTGTTAGTTTTAGCAAGTTTATTGTTTAATGCGGCGCCATCAGATCATCAAATGCTACTGCTGCAAGAATCCGTAAAGGAATACCAATTACCAAAATTAGAACGCTCCCGTTTTGAGGATGCTTTTGACGAGATTGAACTCTTAGGATTCCCTACTTCATTTACTACTTTTGAATTACTGCAAAGTCCGTATCGAGGCGATGTTATGGCACAAAATTTAGATCAACACCATAAAAAACAAGTGCGTATGCTTGGTTACCTAATTTCGAGAAAACAAGTTCCCACAGCTAGAGGAACCATGTATTTTGGCACTTGGGTAGATTATGAAGGTACTTATTTTGACACGACTCATTTTCCGGATAATTTGATCGAATACCCTTTTCAAGGTGGCGGCTGCTATTTATTACTTGGTACTGTTGAAGTTGATTACCACTTCCCTACGCTCACCATTTTAAAAATGGCAAAACTCCCTTTTGTACCTGATCCAAGATATTCTGATTCGAAAGATCATCAATTTATCACCCAACAACGAATGAAGGAAGATGTGAGCAGTACGCAAAGAGCACCTTACCCACAAGCACATGAGATTAATTTGCCTAGACATAAAATGGGAGAGTAATTTATTTATCCTCTAATTCTACAAAATCAATTACTAAACAGCCTCACAACTTGCTTGATGAAGTATAGGGAAATTGCAGGAGTTAGCAATAAAACAGAGCTTATTTGCTTCTATATGTAAGTGTATTGCTTGAGCAATTTGCTCTTTGTTACTAATGATCACTTGCGGAAATAAACGAACTTCTATGAATCGTCCCGAACCATTATCTAAAACCTCTAAAGTAGCCTCCGCATTATCTTGATAAGACAAAACCTCAATTCCGTTTTGCTGGCAAACATATAAATACGACATCATATGACAGGATACGACGCTACTAAGTAATAAATCCTCGGGATTATACAAGGATGGATCACCTTTGAAAGCTTTGGCTGCCGAAACTTGCATCATTTCTTTTTCCTCAATAACAATCGAATGACTTTTAGTATACTTTTTCGCTGCAGAAGGCGTAGGTTGCTCTTTTGATGACCAGTTTAATTTTGCTTTAAAAAAATGTTTAAAACTCATGGGATTATTTTTATTCAAAAGTAGTCAAAACGTTCCCAAGTTTGAATTCCTCTACAAGTATAAAATTTAGAAAACAGTAACCTACTTTTCATTTTTAAAATACTTACCCAACAGACCTCCGTTACCAAATTCAATTTTTTGTAGTTTTACAGTTCTCATTTATAATTACCTACGTGAAAAAACTTTTTAACATCCCTCCTATTCCTGCTGTTCTTTTCGCGATAATAAGCGTTCAATCTGGAGCTGCCATCGCAAAAACGCTTTTTCCTGAATTAGGTGCTGCTGCTACCGCTTCGTTACGCATAGGAATTTCTGCCCTAATTTTACTAGCCGTATATCGACCTAATTTGTCTAAAATAAATGCTAGCCAGTGGAAAGTCGTAATTCCTTACGGATTATCGCTAGGAGCAATGAACTTGATATTTTACTTCGCTATTGAGCGTATCCCTATTGGGCTCGCGGTAACACTCGAATTTATAGGCCCACTAGTTGTTGCAGTAGTAGGTTCAAAAAGGTTGTTGGATTATTTATGGGTCCTTTTAGCAGCAGCCGGCATAGTCTTAATAGCGCCTTGGTCTGACAATGGTGTAGATCTTTTAGGTGTTGTATTTGCCTTACTTGCAGGTGCATTGTGGGCTGCTTACATTGTGTTGGGCGGAAAAGTGTCCAAGATAATGAAAGGCGGAGAAGCTGTCGCAGTAGGAATGCTATTTGCAACACTATTAATTCTTCCTTTTGGAATTATAGGACAAGGATTTCAAAATATGACTCCTACATTCTTTTATTTAGGTATTGCACTTGCTCTGCTTTCTAGTGCTATTCCGTTTACACTAGAAATGAAAGCACTAGGACAATTACCGGCGCGAACTTTTAGTATATTAATGAGTTTAGAGCCTGCAGCTGCTTCTATTTGTGGTTTATTGTTTTTGCAAGAATACTTAACAACTAATGAAATCATAGCGGTCGTATGTGTTGTAATCGCATCCGTAGGATCAACAATGAGTACAAAATTTAAAAAATCAAACTCCAAAGCAAAGTAAGTAAGTGCCTAACTACTAATCTCGCCATTTAAAAAAAGTTTAGCCTTTACTGTGACACATGGCATGCAATAATTTTGTAAATTAGCTAAACTACTATTAAAATTATTAATTAATAAGAGAACCCATTATGAAAAATCTTCCTATTTTATGTTTACTATTAGCTGGTCTTGGATTTACAAGTTGTAAAAATGATTCGACTAAAAAAGCCGAAGATACCGCTAAAACTAGTATTGAAACTCCGGTAAGCACTGACTGCTACAAAGCCATTTACGAGCAAGATACTCTTGATCTAAAAATAAACACCTTAAAAGCAGGTACGGTTACTGGTGATCT
>CAXBGV010000323.1:0-2933 GCA_963975235.1 uncultured Flavobacterium sp.
AATGATTTGCAACTGTGCTTTAGTTGCATACGGTTCTCGACTCCGCTCCAGCTGACAATGGTTCTCGACTATGTTTAAACTTACAATGGTTTGCAACTGTTCTTTAGTTGCATACGGTTCTCGACTCCGCTCGAACTGATAATGGTTCTCGACTCTGTTTGAACTGACAATGATTTGCAACTGTTATTTAGCTGCATACGGTTCTCGACTCCGCTCGAACTGACAATGGTTCTCGACTCTGTTTGAACTTACAATGATTTGCAACTGTTCTTTAGCTGCATACGGTTCTCGACTCCGCTCGAACTGACAATAGTTCTCGACTCTGTTTGAACTTACCATGATTATCAACTGTTCTTTAGCTGCATACTGTTCTCGACTCCGCTCGAACTGACAATGGTTCTCGACTCTGTTTGAACTTACAATGATTTGCAACTGTTCTTTCGCTGCATACGATTCTCGACTCCGCTAGAACTGACAATAGTTCAAGTGACTAATTGGATATCTAGCCCCGATAGTAGTGAAAATCCTTTTATTGTTTTTCTTTAAAACAATAAAAGATTGCAACGAATAGCGGGAATAAGCTCATAAAAAAACCCTTTCAAAGTACAATGCTATGAAAGGGTTGTTTATTTGTAGTCTGGAATTATTACAAGTCGAATCCTATTTTCACGCCTAGTTTAGTAGCGATAAGTTTAGTGATGCGTTGTTTTAATTCTGGTATTTTGATGCTTTCGATAACGGCATTCGAGAAGGCATACATTAGTAATGCTTTTGCTTCTTTTTTAGGAATCCCGCGTTGTTGCATGTAAAACATCGCTGTTTCGTCAAGTTGACCGATGGTGCAACCGTGCGAACATTTTACGTCATCAGCAAAAATTTCTAATTGCGGTTTTGCATTGATTGTCGCTTTGTCGCTCAATAAAATATTGTTGCTTTTTTGAAATGCATTTGTTTTTTGAGCTTCTCTTTCTACGAAAATTTTTCCGTTGAAAACACCTGTAGAGCGATCTGAGAATATTCCTTTGTAATCTTGGTGGCTTTCACAATTTGGAGAAGCATGCTGCACTAAGGTATAGTGGTCTACATGTTGCTTTTCGCCAATGATCGTGATTCCGTTTAGGTAACTTACAATTCGTTCTCCAAAATGATAGAAGTTCAAGTTGTTTCTAGTCAGGTTTCCACCAAAGCTAAAAGTGTTTACCGCTACACTGCTTTCTTCTTGTTGAGAAACGTAAGTGTTATCGATTAAGTTGGCAGTAAGATTGTCGTTTTGAATTTTGTAAAAATCAACCATAGCACGTTTTTGTGCAAAAATCTCAGTAACCGAATTGGTAAGTACTGGATTTTCATTCAAACTTTGGTGACGCTCAATAATTTGTACATGAGCATTCTCACCTACAATTACTAGGTTTCTAGGTTGTACCATCAAAGCCGCTTCAGTACCTGTAGAGAAATACATGATTTCGATAGGTTTATCAGCTACTTTGCTTTTTGGGATATTGATGTAGGCTCCTTCACTTGCGAAAGCGGTATTTAGAGAGGTTAAACTCTCCTCTTTATTAGCAATCTGGTTGAAGTAAGCGTCAATTACCGTTTTGTATTTTGGTTTTGTTAATGCTGATGATAGTAAGCAAACATCGATTCCTTCATGAGTTGTTGAAGAAAGATGAGAGCTAAAAACGCCGTCAATAAACACCACTTTGTGGCTATCAATCTCGTGTAAAAAGTATTTTTTTACATCAGAATATTGGATGTTGTTTTCTTGCTTAGGAAAAACGGTAAAGTCATTTTTTAAAATGCTGTTTAACGAAGTGTATTTCCAAGCTTCCTCTTTTTTAGTTGGGAAACCTTTATTTTCAAAGTTTTTTAGGGCAGCTGTGCGTACATCATGAAGTTCAGCGTGAACATCGATGCGCTCTTCAAAAGCCATAAAAGACGATATTAATTTTTCTTTCAATTCCATTTTAATATAGTTTGTTTAAAGTTTAAGGTTTAAAAGTTTAAAGTTATCTGGTAGTAACTTTGAACTTTAAACTTTAAACAAAAATTAAGCTTCTTGTTCTTGTTTGATCCAGTCGTATCCTTTTTCTTCTAGTTCTAAAGCTAAAGATGCGTCTCCAGATTTTACAATTTTACCATTCAATAAAACGTGTACGTAGTCCGGAACGATATAATCCAGTAAACGCTGGTAGTGTGTGATCACTACAACTGCATTTTTGTCGCTTTTAAGTTTGTTAACTCCATTAGCTACGATACGCAGTGCATCTATATCTAATCCAGAATCGGTTTCATCAAGAATGGCGATTTTTGGCTCAAGCATGGCCATTTGAAAAATTTCATTACGTTTTTTCTCTCCACCTGAAAATCCTTCGTTTAATGAACGAGACAGGAATTTACGGTCAATTTCTAGTAATTCTGATTTCTCACGAATCACTTTTAGCATTTCGTTTGCAGGCATTTCGTCCTGTCCGTTTGCTTTACGTGTTTCGTTGATTGCTGTTCTGATGAAGTTAGTTACAGATACTCCCGGAATTTCTACTGGGTACTGAAAAGAAAGGAAAACACCTTTGTGTGCTCTTTCCTCAGGAGCTAATTCTGAAAGGTCTTCACCATCCAAAATAATCTCACCACTTGTGACATCATAGTTTTCGTTTCCTGCAACAATAGAAGCTAACGTACTTTTTCCAGCACCGTTAGGTCCCATTATAGCATGAACTTCTCCTGCTTTTACTTCAAGGTTGATTCCTTTTAATATTTCTTTGTCGCCTATTGAGGCGTGTAAATTTTTTATTGATAACATAATTAATTTGGAAATTAGATAATTTGGAAATTTGGAAATTCCGACATTATTTTTGTTTAGATGTAATTATTATTTTATTTACTACTCGCGAAATTGTATTCATTTGATCTAGTAATTGATCTACATTTGGATA
>CAXBGV010000324.1:0-2920 GCA_963975235.1 uncultured Flavobacterium sp.
AAGGACCACCTTGATTTCCTGGAAAAACAGCAAGGTCTAGCAATGCAGACATCATTCTGATTTCACCTTTTGGATTGGTTAATCCCATTGGGTTTTCAAAATCCTTACCCATCAATATTAATCCTCCTCTAGGCCCACGCAATGTTTTGTGTGTTGTTGTAGTAACTATATGGCAATGTGGTAAAGGATCATTCAATAATCCTTTGGCGATTAGTCCTGAAGGATGTGAAATATCAGCAAGTAACAAAGCACCTACGCTGTCAGCAATAACTCTGAAACGCTCAAAATCCATATCACGAGAATAAGCAGATGCTCCTGCAATAATCATTTTAGGCTGCTCTCTAGTCGCAATTTCTTGAATTTTATCGTAATCCAAACGTCCAGTTTCTTTTTCTACACCGTAAAAAACTGGATTATAGATGCGTCCCGAAAAATTTACTGGTGAACCATGTGTAAGGTGACCACCATGAGATAAATCGAATCCTAAAATTTTATCACCAGGCTTCAAACAAGCATGAAAAACAGACGCATTAGCTTGTGAACCAGAGTGCGGTTGCACATTTGCATACGCAGCTCCAAACAACTCCTTGGCTCTATCAATTGCTATTTGCTCCACGATATCTACAACTTCACAACCACCGTAATATCTTTTTCCAGGATATCCCTCAGCATATTTATTTGTAAGTACTGAACCTGCAGCTTCCATCACTTCATCACTTACAAAGTTTTCAGAGGCAATAAGTTCTAATCCGTGTATTTGTCTTTCTTGTTCGTCTAGAATAAGGTCAAAAATTTGTTCGTCGCGTTGCATTTTCTTGATTTTAGTTAATTTGTAGCAAAAATACAAAAAAACGTTTGTGAAACTGTTAGATTATGATATATTTGACTTATAATTTTCAACAAAACAATTAACAATATATGCCAATATCAGCCAACGATACAAAACGAAAATCATGGTTAGAAGTTGCTCCACAAAGCGATTTCCCCATTCAAAACATTCCATTTGGTGTCTTTTTAACCAAGGAAAACGTGGTTACTGTGGGAACTAGAATAGGAGATTCAGCTATAGATTTAGGAGCACTACAACAACTAAACTATTTTGAAGGAATCGAACTGACTGATGATATGTTCATGCAAGATACTTTGAATGACTTTATTTCTGATGGAAAAAAGACATGGAGACTTGTTCGAAATCGCATCGCTGAAATATTTGATGAAAACAATCCTAAACTAAGAGACAACGCTAAGGACAGAGATATCGTCATCTTTAAAATGGATGAAGTAGAGATGCAATTACCAGTACTAATTGGTGATTATACTGATTTTTATTCCAGTAAAGAACATGCAACTAACGTTGGTAAAATGTTCCGTGATCCCGAAAATGCGCTACTTCCCAATTGGCTACACATACCGGTAGGATACCATGGTCGCAGCTCGACTATCGTACCATCTGGGATACCAGTTCACCGACCTATGGGTCAAACCCTGCCTAATGGAGAAACTAGTCCCGTATTTGGCTCTTCACGTTTAATTGATTTTGAACTTGAAACAGCGTTCATTACTACCGACGCTAACATAATGGGCGAAACGATTCCTATCAATGAAGCCGAGGATTACATCTTTGGAATGGTTTTATTAAATGACTGGAGCGCACGCGATATTCAAAAATGGGAATATGTACCGTTAGGCCCATTCCTTGCCAAAAATTTCGCCTCTTCAATTTCTCCTTGGATTGTAACTATGGATGCGTTAGAACCGTTTAGAGTATCTAGCCCAAAACAAGATCCGAGTCCGCTTCCTTATTTACAACAAAAAGGAAAACACTCTTTCGACATACATCTAGAAGTGGCTATTCAACCAGAAAATGCAACACCTACAGTAATAAGCAAATCAAATTTTAAACACATGTATTGGACTATGAGCCAGCAGCTAACGCACCACACCTCTAATGGATGTCGCGTAAACTCTGGTGACATGATGGGGTCAGGAACCATATCAGGTCCTACACCAGGTAGTTTTGGTTCTATGCTAGAGTTAACTTGGGGTGGTAAAAATCCTATTCAATTGAATGACGGATCAGAACGTAAGTTTATCAACGATAACGATACCGTGATTATGAAAGGTTTTTGTGAAAACAGCCAAGTTCGCATTGGTTTTGGAGAAGTATCCAGTAAGCTACTTCCTCCTTTTGTTAGAAACAAAGTACATTAAAAATAAAAAAGGCCCATTTCAATCGAAATGGGCCTTTTGCTTATTATAAAAAATAATTACTTATTTCCTTTTTCAAAATCAGCTACAAACTGCGCTAAACCTATATCAGTTAACGGGTGTTTTAATAAACCATAAATGGCTGATAATGGTCCTGTCATTACATCCGCTCCAATTTTTGCACAATTTACAATATGCATCGTGTGACGTACTGATGCTGCAAGAATTTGAGTTTCGTAACCATAGTTGTCATAGATTTCTCTAATTTCCTCAATTAACGCTAAACCATCAGTCGAAATATCATCTAAACGACCTATAAATGGCGAAACATAAGTAGCACCTGCTTTAGCCGCTAATAAGGCTTGACCAGCTGAGAACACTAAAGTTACATTTGTTTTGATATCTCTATCTGAAAAGTACTTGGCCGCCATGATTCCCTCTTTTGTCATTGGCAACTTTACAACGATTTGATCGTGTAATTCAGCCAATTCCTCTCCCTCTTTGATCATACCATCATAGTCCAGTGCATTAACTTCTGCACTAACATCTCCTTCAACTAGATTACAAATATCTACGTAGTGTTTCAAGATATTATTTTTTCCAGTGATTCCTTCTTTAGCCATCAACGACGGATTAGTAGTTACCCCATCTAAAACGCCTAATGCTTGCGCTTCCTTAATCTGAGCTAAATTAGCTGTGTCAATAAAAAACT
>CAXBGV010000325.1:0-2920 GCA_963975235.1 uncultured Flavobacterium sp.
TAGGACGCATGGTTTTCATCCATGTAAGAGCGGTTCGATTCCGCTACGGGCTACTAAAGTTGCCAAAACGTAATTTTTTATTTTATACTAAACCTCGAAAGTACTTTTCGAGGTTTTTTTATGGGTAGTTGTGAATGTGTTTTTAAGATTAGCAATAAACAACGGGCTGATCGTTTCGATGTTTGGTTTTCTAGACATTATAAGCCTAACGTGTACTGTCAAGCTTTTTTCTTAATGCTAGTAAACCAATCACTGGCCCTACTGCTAAACACAAATAAATTGTATTAGAGTTAGTATAGGTACTTAACGTACTAATTAATTGGATACTAAAAATTGTGACAATAAAACCAAGACAATTAATTATCGTAAGTGCTGTGCCTTTTATTTCGGCTGCTGCATTTTCAGCGATTAAGGTAGATAAAAGTGGTGAGTCGGCTACAACAACGACACCCCAAAAGAGTAAAAAAGCAATAAACAAGTTGGCAGATTCGGTTTGAAATACAAACGGAGATGCTAAACAACATAAGCAAGACAGTAGCAATGCAATAAAAGCGACGGTACGTGTTCCAAATTTTTGGGATAGATAGCCACTCAATACGCAACCTAATCCGCCAATACCAATGATTAAAAAAGATAGTGTAGGAATAGCAAACACAGTTTGTGGATGTATTAAGGTATACGTTTGCAATAATAGCGGTGTGAACGCCCAAAAAGCATAAAGCTCCCACATGTGACCAAAATAGCCAAAAGCTGCCGATCGTAATTCTTTATTTTTAAATAAAATTGAAAAGACTTTTTTATCAACGCCTTGACTTGGTTTTCGGTGCGGACCATCAGGAACTAAAAAAACCATCAACAGGCCGCCAAAAGAAGCTAGTGCAGAGGTGCACAATACTACATATTTCCACGATAACCAATCTGAAAAGCTTTTTAATAAATGAGGAAAAGCAGTTCCAATTACTAAGGCACCTACCAAAAAACCAAGAGATTTACCGAGTCCTTTGTCGTAGTAATCTGCGGCAATTTTCATTCCTACGGGGTAAATTCCAGCAAGAAAAAAACCTGTTAGAAATCGAATAACAAGCATACTTGGCAAAGTATTCCCATTCCAAATCAAGGTTACATTAAATGCAGCACCTAACAATGCGCTTACAAGAAAAACTTTTGAAGGTGAAAACCGATCAGCAATTGCTAAGAGTGCATAGATTAGTGTTCCTAAGATGAAACCAAATTGTACGGATGATGTTAAATCGCCAATTGCGGTTTCCTTTAATCCGAAATTTTTTACCAAGTCAGACATTACAGCATTACTAGCAAACCACAAGGAAGTACAGGAAAACTGAGCGAGTACAATAATTGGTAAAATATGTTTTTTTACAAGAGACATTTAATTGTTTTATTTTTTATTGATTATGAAATAAAGTATTGGTTCTTTTTAAGAAAACCGAATACGTTTGTCGTCAATAGCATCGAAACGGAGCATCTTATAATCTAAGATATAATTTTGGTAGATACGCCATGGTGCTCTATTGCCTTGGCTAGGTAATGATTTGCCTGCTCTTAAAATATATCCAGAGTTAAGGTTGAGTAATGGAACGGGTTGTAAGTTTGATTCTATCACTTGAGCTTGTACTGCTTTGTAATTCTTTTTGTCTAAATAGTTCAGCATACGAGAAATGTATTCGCTCGTTAAATCGCTTTTTAGTGTCCAAGAAGCATTGGTATACCCAACAAAAATAAAGAAGTTAGGCAGATCGCTCAGCATTAATCCTTTATACACAAAAGATTTCGAAACGTCAAATGGTTGCGAGTCGATTTCAAATTGTACTCCACCAAAAGGAACTAAGTCTAATCCTGTTGCTGTGATAATGATGTCAGCCTCTAAGATTTTTCCTGATTTTAAGACAATTCCGTTCGGTATGAATCGATCGATATGATCGGTAACCACAGCGGCTTTTCCTTTTCGGATGGCTTTGAAAAAATCACCATTTGGAGCAATACAGAAACGTTGTTCCCATGGATTATAGTTTGGAATAAAATTTGGATCAACAGGAAAGTCTCCTAATCCTTTTTTTGCCCCGTTGATGATGAAATTTTTCATCTTCTTTGGATAATACTTGCAGAGATTGTAAAACACAATGGTGTACAAGATATTTTTGTACCTAATTAAACGGTAAGCTATTTTCCGCGGAAACAGTCGCTTTAATTTCGCCGCCATTTTATCATGATTGGGTAAAGCCGCGATATAAGTTGGAGAGCGCTGTAGCATAGTAACCTGTTCGGCATCGGCGGCTAGTTCAGGAACAATAGTGACCGCAGTTGCACCGCTACCAATAACTACAATTTTTTTATTGGCTACAGCCAAATCTTTAGGCCAGTGTTGAGGATGAATTATCGGGCCTTGAAAAAGAGATTCGTCTTTGAATTCTGGTTGATAACCTTTGGTGTAATTGTAATAGCCACTGCAACTAAAGATAAACTGACAAGTGTAAATAGTCTCTTTAGCAGTGACTGGGTTAGCGGCCGTAATGGTCCACAGTTTTGCCCGATTGTCAAAATTAAACGTCACTGCTTTTTGTTGGTAGACAATATAGTCTCTTACTTTATACTCATCGGCGGCTTCATTGATGTATTTTAGAATAGTAGATCCATCAGCAAACGACTTTTTGTCTTCCCAAGTTTTAAAGGAATAGCCAAAAGTATACATATCAGAATCTGATCGAATTCCAGGATATTGAAATAAACTCCAAGTACCGCCAACTTCGGTTCTGGCCTCGAGAATAAGGTAGGTTTTGTCGGGGTTCTTGCGGGACAAATGGCAGGCTGCGCCAATACCTGATAAACCTGCGCCTATGATAATAATATCCTTATGGTTAGAATCCATGTATTTTTTTTTAATATAATGCTGTTGCAAAGTACA
>CAXBGV010000326.1:0-2896 GCA_963975235.1 uncultured Flavobacterium sp.
TGAAGGCGATGATGGGTTTTACTTTTCCGGATGTGGCTGATGCCGTTTGGAAAGAGCAACTTTCAAAAACGCACTCTATTCGCGATTTTCAATGTAATTTTATATACCATACGATTCAAAAAGTTTTAGAGAAAAGTTCAGATGGTTTAAGTACCTCTGGTTTCGAGAAACTAGAAAAAGGAGAATCATATCTTTTTGTTTCTAACCACAGAGACATTGTTTTAGATACAACTTTATTAAATGTAGCTTTGTTCGAACATGGATTAGTGATGACTGCATCAGCTATCGGTGATAATTTAGTACAAAAAGATTTTTTGAATGTACTAGCTAAATTAAATCGTAATTTCTTAGTGCAACGCGGCTTGTCGCCTAGAGAAATGCTTCAAAGTTCAAAAAATTTATCAGAGTATATCGGACATTTGTTACAACATGAAAATCGATCTGTTTGGATCGCTCAGCGAGAAGGAAGAACGAAAGATGGAAATGACGCTACGAATCCGGGTGTATTGAAAATGCTAGCCATGGGATCCGACGAAGCCAATTTGATGGACTATTTCAAAAAAATCAAGATAGTACCAGTTTCTATCTCTTACGAATACGATCCTACTGATGTGTTGAAAATTCCACAATTAATCGCTGAGACAAACAATGAGGTTTATGTCAAAGAAAAAAACGAGGATTTTATGACGTTACTAAGCGGTATTATGGGGCAAAAAAAACGCATTCATATTCATATAGGTGATGTTTTGGATAAAGAAATCGACACGATAAAAAATGAATTGGATAATAATAACAAGCAAATTCAGGCTTTAGCCCAAGTTATAGATGATTCTATTTTAAGCTCATATAAGTTATGGCCTACTAATTATATTGCTTATGATATTTTGTACAAAACACAAGCATACAGTAAGTACTACACAGAAAACGAAAAATCACTCTTTGAGCGTCGACTTGATATGAGAATCGATGCCGAAAATCCAGTTGCATTGCAAGGTCTTTTAGATATGTACGCTAATCCTGTAGTCAATCATTTAAAATACAGCAATGAGCTCGAAAGCTAAGATACTATTGCTGTATACCGGTGGAACCATCGGAATGAGTAAGGACTTCGAAACGGGTGCATTGAAAGCATTTAATTTCAATAAGCTGTTACAAAGAATTCCAGAGCTAAAGCAATTGGACTGCGAAATAGAAACACTTTCCTTTGAGGATCCTATTGATTCGTCTAACATGAATCCTTCAGAATGGTCTAAAATTGCCACTGTGATCGAATCGACCTACGATCAATTTGATGGTTTTGTAGTCCTGCATGGTTCGGATACCATGTCTTATACTGCATCGGCGATGAGCTTTATGTTAGAGAATTTGGCTAAGCCAGTTATTTTTACGGGTTCGCAACTGCCTATTGGAGACTTACGTACAGATGCTAAGGAAAATTTAATTACTGCGATCCAAATTGCCTCCTTGCAGGAAAATAATATACCTGTGATTAGAGAGGTTTGTCTTTATTTTGAATATAAACTGTATAGGGGAAACCGAACAACGAAAATAAATGCTGAACATTTTAAGGCCTTTACATCGCCCAATTACCCGCATTTGATAGAGTCAGGTGTACACTTAAAAAAATGGCCTGAGTTATTTTTACCTCAAAAAGAGCGTGGTGCGTTGATCGTTCATAAGGTTTTAGATACCAATGTCGTTATCATAAAGATTTTTCCTGGCATAAGTGAGAGGGTTGTAGCTGCAATACTTGCTATTCCAGATTTACAGGGAGTTGTTTTAGAAACGTATGGCTCTGGTAACGCACCTACTGAGGAGTGGTTTATAGGGTTGCTAACAAAGGCGATTCAGCGGGGGCTTCATATTATAAATGTTACGCAGTGCTCCGGAGGTAGTGTCAATATGGGGCAGTATGAAACGAGTACTTCGATGAAAGAGATTGGAATTATTTCAGGAAAAGATATAACTACAGAGGCCGCTATTACTAAGTTAATGTATTTATTGCAACAAGACATCGCACGAGACGAGTTTAAAACTATTTTTGAAACATCCTTACGAGGAGAGATGATATAATAATAAGAAATTGCTTTTGTAAGTCAGTTTTTTTAGTGTTATTTGCAAACCAAAATAGAGAGGTGGCCGAGTGGCTGAAGGCGCACGCTTGGAAAGCGTGTATATGGCAACATATCGAGGGTTCGAATCCCTTTCTCTCTGCAAAAAAATAATGCTTCCTGAAAGGGGAGCATTTTTTGTTTTAAAGCGTGTCAAACTTTTTAGTTTGGCTAAGCAGTAAAACAAAAAAGCTCAGGCATGGAATGCCGGGCATTATATCTTTGTGAGACGCCCCTTTTTGGGATCAACGGAGTTAATCCTTTCTCTCTGCAATAAAAAAACGCTTCCTGCTCAGGAAGTGTTTTTTTTATTTTGATTAAGACCTAATTTAGTGGTACTGCCAGAGATTTTACAAGGTTAAGCTTGCTATTACAGTATAATTAATTTCGATATTATAGATACTTGCAGGACATAAGGAGCTAGGTTTTATCCTAAATTGAATCGGTATATCTTTTCTACAGCCTATGAATTCCATAATTTTTACAGCTTGGGTAGGGTTGTTGGGGACTACAATGTAATTTCCACCATTAGATGGGGTTAAGTTTCTTTGACCTAAAGGTTTGATTAATAAAGTATCATAAATACTCACTGTTGGGAAACGTATCCCGCTGTTTACAGTTGTTTTTGCTTCAAGAATTATGTTTGCTGGTGCATTAACTGAATTGATGTAGACGCTATATCGATATACATGTTGTTCACAGAGAAGAGACGACGAGACCAATAATATTGGATCTAGTACAAAACCAATTTTAGTTGCGTCAAAATTACTTTCGAATCCTACTGT
>CAXBGV010000327.1:0-2796 GCA_963975235.1 uncultured Flavobacterium sp.
AATGGAGATGGTTCAGGTATCGTTACATTTACCAGTACAGCTGATGATGCTATTTCGTACAAATACATCTATGGAGATGGCGTTACTGAAAATTCACCTGGTGGAATTGCAGAGCACGGATTTACAACTGTTGGGGTAAACACTTATACAGTAACTGTTGTAGCCTACGGTAAGGGAGGTATTGCAACAAATCAAACAGTAGAGGTTACCGTTTTTAGTAATTTTAGTGACGAAAGATCTACTCAATTTCTAACTGGCGGCAGTGCAACTGGTAAAAAATGGTACATAGCTGCATCTGAAAAAGGACATCTTGGTGTTGGTCAAAATGATGGTGATGCTACTAAAAATTATTTTGCAAATTACTACCAAGCTGAACCTTTTGAAAAAGCAACTAGTTGTTTTTATGATGGTGATTATACTTTTGCTTTGGTGAACGGTAAAATTGAATACAAACAAGACAATAAAGGGAATACTTTTTTTCACAACTCTTATAAAAGCGTAGCTGGTGGAACAAATGGCGGAGATGACGCTTGTTTGCCGTACAGCACTACAGGAACAAAGATCGTTGCATTAAGTCCGTCTACATCTGTTGTTTCTAAAAATCCGGCAGAGACAAGAATCACCACAGGAACAATAATGAATTTTTCTGACGGAGGTTTTATGGGTTATTATGCAGGAGCAACACAATTTGAAATTTTATCTATCACAGATAATAGAATGGTAGTGCGCTTAGTGCAAGCTAACAATGTTGCGTTGGCTTGGTATTTAATTTTTACTACCACTCGTCCCACTCAAGCTGTCGCTGCAACGGATTACACCGTTTTAAAATTCTCTGATGAGTTCAACGTAGATGGTGCACCAGATGCTTCAAAGTGGAGTTATGACCTTGGTACTGGTGATAATGGTTGGGGAAATAGTGAGTCTCAAAGCTATACAAGTGCTGCCGATAACGTAATTGTTTCAGGCGGAAACTTAAAAATAACGGCAAAAAAAGTTGGTTCGAGCTATACATCGGCTAGATTAAAAACAGAGAATAAATTTGAATTTACTTATGGTAAAGTTGAGGTTAGAGCGAAGCTAACAACTGGTGCTGGTACTTGGCCGGCAATATGGATGTTAGGAGAGGATTATGCGACTAATACATGGCCAGGTTGTGGTGAAATTGATATCATGGAATACAAAGGAAGTCAACCTACTACAGTTTACGGAACGTTACATTATCCTGGACGCTCAGGAGGTAATGGGAATTCGGCTTCAACAACTGTAGCTAATGCTGCATCTCAGTTTCATGTATATAAAACAATATGGAGTCCAGCATCAGTAAAAATTTATGTAGATGATGTTTTGTTTCATACTGTAGCAAATACAGCTTCTTTGCCTTTTAATAAAGATTTCTTTCTGATACTTAATGTTGCAATGGGAGGAACTTTTGGAGGAGCTATTGATCCTGCTTTTACACAATCGTCTATGGAGATTGATTATGTAAGGGTTTATCAATAGTTTAAAAATATATTTTCTAAAGGTCGAAATTCATTTCGACCTTTACATTTAAAATAAACATATAAAGATGAAATTAATAAAATCGTCCTCTTTTTTTATAGCTACCTTATTTGTAATAAGTTGCAGTACTAAACTGATGAAGCCTCAAGTAGTTTTAGCTACAAGAGATATTTTAGAGACTCGCGTCGACTCTGTGATGAAGTTAATGACTTTAGAGGAGAAAATTGGACAACTAAATCAGTACAATGGTTTTTGGGAAATTACAGGACCAACACCTAAAGAGGGACAAGCGGCTAAAAAATATGATGATCTAAAAAAAGGATTAGTCGGATCGATGCTTAACGTCAAAGGAGTTAAAGATGTAAAAGCACTTCAAAAGATCGCTGTCGAAGAAACTCGTTTAGGAATTCCATTAATTTTTGCTTTTGATGTAATTCACGGATACAAAACAATCAGCCCTATTCCTTTAGCTGAAGCAGCTAGTTGGGATCTAGTTGCCATTAAAAAAAGTGCAGAAATCGCCGCTGAGGAAGCCGCTGCTGTTGGTTTAAACTGGACATTTGCTCCTATGGTCGACGTTGCTAGAGACGCGAGATGGGGCCGAGTTATGGAAGGATCTGGTGAGGATCCTTATTTAGGAAGTTTAATTGCAGTAGCACGCGTTCAAGGATTTCAAGGGAGCGATTTGCAAGCGAGAAACACTATTTTGGCTTGCGCTAAGCACTTTGCAGGTTATGCTTTTGCCGAATCTGGAAGAGATTATAATACGGTTGATGTAGGAGAATCTACCTTACAAAATATTATTTTCCCGCCTTTTAAAGCGGCAACTGATGCGGGTGTACGCACATTTATGAACTCGTTTAATGAATTGAATGGAATTCCAGCAACAGGTAATGCTTATTTGCAGCGACAAATATTAAAAGGAGATTGGGGATTTGATGGTTTCGTTGTTTCTGACTGGGGTTCTATAAATGAAATGATCGCACACGGTTATGCTAAGGATAGCAAGCAGGCTGCAGAGATTGCAATCAATGCTGGCTCAGATATGGATATGGAGTCAAGTGCTTACGTAGAGCATCTGGTGACATTGGTAAAAGAAGGAAAAGTAAAAGAGGCAACTATTGATGATGCAGCCAGACGAATTTTAAGAGTGAAATTTGAACTTGGTCTGTTTGATAACCCTTATTTATATTGTGATGAAAATTATGAAAAAGAAACCGTAGGTAAAGCAGCTTTTCAGGAAGGTGTATTGGATATGGCTAAAAAGTCTATCGTTCTGTTGAAAAATGAAAGAGA
>CAXBGV010000328.1:0-2756 GCA_963975235.1 uncultured Flavobacterium sp.
GCTTTAGCGCACAATCAAGTACGCTGACTGCTGCTGGATTCAGAATTGGAAAATTGGGTGCCACTTTTGCAGCAGATATTGAGCCAGAGTATATTACAATATCATCTGACTCTAAAACGGCTTGGGTTACTTTACAAGAAAACAATGGTGTAGCTAAGGTAGACCTTACTTCCAAAACAATAACTAAGATTTTTCCTTTGGGGTACAAAGATTACAATAAAGCTGAAAATGCACTTGATGTTAGCGACAAGGATAATGCTGTTGCTTTTAACACATGGAAAGTAAAAGGATTATATATGCCTGATGCTATTGCAAGCTATTTAGTTAACGGTACTAATTACTTTATTACAGCTAATGAAGGTGATGCGAGAGAATATGGCAATTATGCTGATGTGAATAGGCTGGCTAAATTAGGTTTAGACCCTACAGCTTTTCCTGATGCGTTGACATTGCAAGCGGATGCTAAAATGGGAAGATTGAATATTATTACTACAATGGGAGATGCAAACAATGATGGTAAGTACGAAGAACTTTTTGCATTTGGTGGTCGATCTTTTAGTATTTGGAATGGTGATTCAGGAAGTCTAGTTTTTGATAGCAAAAATGAATTAGATAAAAAAGCCCAAGAGTTTGGAACCTATGATGATGGTAGAAGTGATGATAAAGGATCCGAACCTGAATCAGTAGTAGTAGCTAAAATGGGTTCAAAAAACATCTTATTTGTAGGACTTGAAAGAACAGACAATTGTATGATTTATGATGTCACTAATCCAAGTGCACCAATTTATTTGCAAACACTAAAAACAGGAGATGCACCTGAAGGTTTGTTATTTATTCCTGCATCAAAAAGTCCAACAAAGAGAAGCTTGTTAGTTGTAAGTAGTGAGGGAGATGGTACGGTAAAAATTTACCAACCAAATTTAAACTAAATACAAGCTCAAAATAACAAGGGCCTAGAGTTACTGTAACTCTAGGCCCTTATTTATTTTAAAAACTAACTGTTTAGTCTATAGCTCTTTTAGTAATGTCTCCAAAGGCATCGATGCGTCTGTCTCTGAAGAAAGGCCAGTTTTGACGAACATTCTCTTGTAGGACAAGATCTACCTCCGCAATTAATATCTCTTCTTTATCATGAGATGCTTGCGCTAAAATTTCGCCTTGTGGTCCTGCAATAAATGACGCTCCCCAAAATTCAATTCCGTCAGTATTTGGTAAGTATTTTTCTAACCCTATGCGGTTTGCAGCGGCAACATAAACTCCATTTGCAACAGCGTGTCCTTTCATTACATTCATCCAAGCTCCATATTGATTTACACCATACTGTTCTTTCTCTCCTGGATGCCATCCAATAGCTGTTGGGTAAAATAAAACTTCGGCTCCTTTGAGTGCTGTTAATCGAGCCGCTTCAGGATACCACTGGTCCCAACAAATCAATGTACCTACTTTTCCTTTTTGAGTAGGAATGGTTTTAAAACCTAAATCTCCGGGAGTAAAATAGAATTTTTCATAAAAGTAAGGATCGTCTGGAATGTGCATTTTTCGGTATAAACCAGCTTCAGAACCGTCTGTGTCTATGATGTAAGCACTATTGTGGTAAATTCCAGCCATTCTTTTTTCAAAAAACGGAACAATGATCACCACACCTAATTCTTTTGCTAAAGCACTAAATGCTATAAAAGAGGTACTATATAAAGGCTCTGCAAGTTCAAAATTATCAACATCTTCGCTCTGGCAAAAGTAATGACTACTATACAATTCAGGTAGTGAAATTACTTCGGCGCCTTGATTTGCAGCGTCACGAACCCAACTAAGACATTTTTTCAAGTTGTTTTCGGCGATATCATTAAGATTCAACTGGATTACTGCAATTTTATATTTCTTATTTGGCATGTTTTACTTTTTAGAGTGCAAAAATAGTGAAATTTATAAAATTGGAGCTATTGGCTTTTCTAAAAATTCGTTAAAGCATCAATCCACGCAATGATGAGACCTTTAAATGAGAGTACGTGTCTACTGCATGAATGCTTGTAATATCTGTTTTTTTGTTAACAAAAAAAATGTAATTTTTTACTGATTACTTTTTCTGTTTTAGGAAAGTAATATCAAATATTATTATATTTTTGTCAGAAAATATTTTATCTGTTTTAGATGCCAAAGATTTCTATGAAAAGTTTTCAAGTTCCGATTTTAAGCGTGTTTTTCTTTTTAATAACTCTTACTGTAATAGGTGGAGACTTTGATCGTGGTAAGATGCCTGTTTTGAACAAAATGAAGGTAACTTCTCTTGCTGCTCCCGTGATTGATTTTACTTTTAATAATTCGGGTACTTGTTCTGGGACACCCATAACGTTCAATCCTTCTGTATCTGGGGATAATCCTTTTACTTATTTATGGGATTTTGGAGACGGTACAAGCGCTACTGCAAGTAATCCTTCTCATACTTACACAGCATTAGGTTGCGGTTTTCAAAATTTTACTGTAGAACTGAAAGTTACAGATAGAAATGGTGTAAGCAGCAGAATTAGCAAAGTTGTTAGTGTACAACAAAAGCCAGACCTTAAATTTGTGAATCTAAATGCAGGATCGAGCACTACTTTTGAGCGTTGCGGAGATAATAATTCAGATTTGCGATATACTATCAACGTTGGTAATAGTTCGACTTCTACAAGTTGTATTAGTTCGTATAATGTAGATTGGGGAGATGGTAGTTCAGAATCGAATGTTAGTTTCCCCAAGCAGCACACCTACTTAAAATT
>CAXBGV010000329.1:0-2743 GCA_963975235.1 uncultured Flavobacterium sp.
TTTTTGGGATTTTTTTAAATTGAAAAAAGGAGATCGCTTTGGTCTTGTTTTTACCGAAAGATATATTAATGATTCCATATATGATGGTGTAGAGGATCTAGAAGCATCATTTTTTGAATATAAAGGTAAAATAATTTACGCATTCCCCTTTGAGCAAAACCCCTCTTCTGGTAAAGTAGAATATTATGATGAAGAAGGAAAAACGCTTAAAAACTTCTTTCTTAAAACACCCATTAAATTCAGTAGAATAACCTCTCGATTTACGATGCAGCGTTTTCATCCCGTTCAACAAAGATGGAAAGCACATAAAGGAACTGATTACGCAGCTCCTACTGGTACTCCTATTACAACAACAGCTTCGGGAGTGGTAGAGAGAACAGGCTACACGGCAGGAAATGGTAACTATGTCAAAGTAAAGCACAACGGAACCTATTCTACACAGTACCTGCATATGTCAAAAATTTTAGTGCGCCAAGGCCAGCGTGTAAATCAAGGAGATGTTATAGGAAGAGTTGGTAGTACGGGTCTAGCTACTGGACCGCATGTTTGTTATCGCTTTTGGAAAAATGGAGTTCAAGTTGATGCTCTCAGGTTAAATTTACCAACAGGAGAAGCGATGCAAGGACAAAATAAAACCCGGTTTTTGACTGCTATAGCGCCTCTTAAAAGAGAATTAGATAGTATAGGGAACTTGTAGGTTAATGATTTTAGTTAAAAGTATTTTTAGATCTAATATAAAAGGAGCTGTTGTCTACAAGATAACAGCTCCTTTTTATTGGACGGTAAATAAATGATTTTAATTGCGCTAAGTGCCCAAACGATTTATCATTTAAAAGTAAATTCCTTATTTTTGTTCCAAATAGTAGTAACCTTAGAATTTGATTAAAATGGCTTTAAGCACAATCAACCCATCAGAAACCATATCGTGGAAAAAATTAGAAGAACATTTTGAAGTAATGAAAAATGCCTCTATGCAAGAGATGTTTGCCCAGGATGAGGTAAGAGCGGATAAATTTAACTTAAGATGGAACGATTTCTTGATCGATTACTCTAAGAATATCGTAAAGGAGCAAACTATTTCTCTACTAGTAGAATTAGCTAATGATATGGGATTGAAAAGCGCTATCCAAGAGTATTTTCAAGGAGGAATTATTAATCAAACTGAAAACCGAGCAGTGCTTCATACAGCTTTGAGAGCTGAGAAAGATGCGATAGTAAACGTAAATGGTGAAAATGTTATTCCGGAGATTTATGAAGTAAAACAAAAGATGAAACTCTTTTCATCAGAAATCATTTCAGGAACTAAAAAAGGATATACAGGAAAACCTTTTACAGACGTTGTAAATATAGGAATTGGAGGGTCGGATTTAGGGCCAGCGATGGCAGTAGAGGCTTTACAGTATTACACGAATCATTTAAAAGTGCATTTTGTTTCAAACGTTGACGGTGACCATGTAAATGAAGTTATTAAAAAATTAGATCCAGAGACAACTCTTTTTGTAATTGCATCTAAAACATTCACCACCCAAGAAACACTAAGTAATTCAGAGACTATTAAAAAATGGTTTTTACAAACGGCATCTCAACAAGATATTGCTAAACATTTTGTTGCGGTATCAACTAATATAGAAAAGGTTACTGCTTTTGGTATTGATCCTGCAAACGTTTTTCCAATGTGGGATTGGGTCGGAGGTCGTTTTTCATTGTGGAGTGCGGTTGGTCTTACTGTTAGTTTAGCTATTGGCTACGATAATTTTGAAGAATTATTAGCAGGAGCCAATCAAATGGATGATCATTTTAGAACTACGGATTTTGAAAGTAATATTCCAGTAGTGTTAGCGCTACTTAGTGTTTGGTACAATAACTTCTTTGGAGCCGAAAGTGAAGCGTTAATACCTTACACGCAATACTTGCAAAAATTAGCGCCATACTTGCAGCAAGGTACAATGGAGAGTAATGGGAAAAGTGTAGGTCGCGATGGTAAACCGGTTAATTATGAAACGGGAACTATAATATGGGGAGAGCCAGGTACTAATGCGCAACATGCTTTTTTTCAGTTAATCCATCAAGGAACAAAATTGATTCCGACAGATTTTATAGGATTTGTGAAGCCTTTGCATGGAGATAAGGACCACCATGATAAGTTAATGTCTAATTTTTTTGCACAAACTGAGGCGTTGCTTCACGGAAAATCAGCAGAAAAAGTTAAAGAAGAATTTAAAAAACAAGGTTTAGAGGAAAATAAGGCTAATGCGCTTTTGCCTTTCAAAGTTTTTTCGGGTAACAAACCAACCAATACAATCTTGATAGACAAATTGACACCGTCTTCGTTGGGGTCGATAATAGCTTTATACGAACACAAGATTTTTGTACAAGGTGTGATCTGGAATATTTTTAGTTTTGATCAGTGGGGAGTTGAGTTAGGGAAGCAATTGGCTAACTCTATTTTGGAGGAGATCAATTCAAAGCAAGTGAATGATCACGATAGTTCTACTCGTTTGTTATTAAATTACTTTTTGTCCAAACAATAAAATAATTCGTTACAATTTGTTAAGAGAACCAAAATTTTAGTAAAATTTTAGTTTTTTTTATTTTTTGAACTTTGTTTTTATTAGGTGTTTTCTTTGCGATATGATCGAATATTATAAAATTATTGTAGTAAATTCATTAAAAAATTATTAAATCAACTGAATAAGTGCTGTTTATCGTAAAATAGTAATTGGATAAAAAATATTTTTCTTAA
>CAXBGV010000330.1:0-2725 GCA_963975235.1 uncultured Flavobacterium sp.
CTATCATGCATATTTTTGCTGGGATTTTCGTTTCGGGTGGTTTCTTAATCACCTTTGGGCAATTTGTACCTAGTTGGGACAGTGCGTATTATCAATTAATGATGACTCAAAACATACCATACAAAGGCTACTTAAGTTCGAAGTGGTGGTTAATGGTTATTGCAACAATCGTTACTACACTAGTCGCATCCTTCTACCTTTATTTTGGATGGCAAACGTATTTAACTATTGTCGTTGGCGGAATTTATAACATTGGCGTTAACTCGCAACTGGTTCTTTTAGGTGGTGCATATACTAAAACGCCTATCGATTTGAGTTCAGGTAAAGGTGCCTTTGGAGACAAAAAAGCCTTTAACTTCAAAACCATGATAATCTCGATTCCGCAATTGGGTTTACCAGTATTTTTATATTGGTTAGGATCTACTTTTGGAGATGCCACTATAGGTTTGGCGTTAGTAGCAGCAGTAGGTGTGTTAGGTTTAGCTTTAAAAGGAAAGGCATTTTCTCAAATAGAAAAAGTTTATAAATCAGAGAAATATGCGACCATAGCTGCTTACAAACAAAAAGGCTAGAGAGCCAGTAAAAAATAAAAATCAGTACAACGATAAAACTTATAAAGATGATTAAAGTAAACAATCTTTCAAAAAAATATAACGGTACTACTGTACTAAAAATCGATTCATTAGAGATTAAAAAAGGCGAAAGCTTTGGGCTAGTAGGAAACAACGGAGCGGGAAAAACCACTTTCTTTAGTTTGTTATTAGATTTGATTCAGCCCACGACCGGGACCATTATAAACAACGGCGTGCAGGTAAATACGAGCGAGGCTTGGAAACCATTTACGGCATCTTTTCTTGATGAGAGTTTTTTAATAGGTTACCTAACGCCCGAAGAATATTTCTATTTCATAGGCGATTTACGTGGTCAAAACAAAGCCGATGTGGATGCACTTCTTGCTAAGCACGAAGAATTTTTTAATGGAGAGATTCTAAAAAATAAAAAATATTTACGTGATTTATCAAAGGGAAACCAAAAGAAAGTAGGCATCATCGCCACACTAATTGGAAATCCAGAAGTAATTATTCTCGATGAGCCTTTCGCAAATTTAGACCCTACCACGCAATTCCGACTTAAAAAAATAATCAAAGATCTAGCAGCTGATCCTAATGTGACCATACTTGTATCGAGCCATGATTTATTGCACACCGTTGAGGTAAGCGACCGTATCGTTGCTATGCACAAGGGCGAGGTGGTAAAGGACATTCAAACGTCACCAGAAACATTACAAGAATTAGAGCAGTTTTTTGCAGTTTAAAACCATTTTTGGGGCATGACCACGCTAAAAAAAAGCGTGGTCGGGCTTTCATTCCCAATCTTTTTTATTTGAAAATAAAATAAAAAAGGATTTCCATTACATCCCTCATGCAAACGATAGGAATCAAATAAATACATATAATTTCCACTTTCTCAAAAAGAAACGTATTTTTACCAGTTACTATACTAAAAAGCTTTTTTAAAAGTTTAATGTTAAAAACGTTTATCATTGAAAACCAATAGATTTAAATTCTCAATTCCTTCCTTAGGACTGCTTCTTTTGGTAGCTTGTTCTACTAAGAACAATACTTTTTTATCGAGAAATTCACATGCCTTAAGCACAAAATACAATATTTTATATAATGGTCAAATAGGCTTAGATAAAGGAATTAAAACTATAGAATCCGGTAACCAAGACGATTTTTGGCATATACTTCCTATCGAAAGCATGGTCATCAATGAAGAGGAATCTGGAAAAGAAAAAATTAAGAATCCTGATTTTGAATTGGCAGAGACCAAAGCTACAAAAGCCATTCAAAAGCACTCCATGAATATTGATGGTCGTGAAAAAAATTACCAAATCGATGAGTCGTATCTGCTGTTAGGTAAAGCGAGGTACTATGACCAGCGATTTATTCCTGCCCTCGATGCCTTTAATTACATCTTATACAAATACCCCAATAGTAGTAACATTTATGATGCTAAAATTTGGCGCGAAAAAACCAACATGCGTCTTGGTAATGACGGTTTAGTGATTACTAACATTTCAAGATTACTAAAAACAAGATCATTGAATAATCAAGTTTATGCTGATGCCCATGCCTTGTTATCGGAAGCTTTTTTAAATCTTGAGGAAAAAGATAGCGCTGTAGCTAAACTGAAAGTCGCAGCCGAGTTTACCAAAAAAAATCAAGAGCAAGCACGATACAATTTCATTCTAGGACAACTTTATGAAGAACTAGGAAAAACAGACAGTGCGCGGTATAGCTACGACCAAGTGATTAAAATGAATAGGAAATCGGATAGGAAATATGTGATTCAATCTCAATTTAGAAATGCGCAATTGTTCGATTATCAAAAAGGAGACACTCTTGAATTTGTAAAAAAATTTAAAAAACTATTAGCTGATCGCGAAAACCGACCATTTCTGGGCCTTTTAAATTATCAAATGGGGGTTTTTTATGATAAGCAAAACAAACAAAAACAAGCATTAGCGTATTACAATACCTCAGTTCGTAAAGTCATTGCCGATGATTATCTCGTAGCATCAAACTATAGGAACATAGGTGATATGTATTTTAAAAATGCAAAGTATCCCGTTGCGGCTCAGTATTACGATAGTACATTGGTAAAAATGAATCCTAAAACAAGGGAGTTCATACACATTCAAAAAGTCCGAAAAGATTTAGAC
>CAXBGV010000331.1:0-2685 GCA_963975235.1 uncultured Flavobacterium sp.
AAAACACCACAAGCAAGTCCTAAATCTATTATTAATCAAGTAGTAGGTTTGACAGATGTCGAAGTAGTTTACTCAAGACCATCTGCAAAAGGGAGAGCTGTTTTTGGAAATTTAGTTCCTTTCGGACAATTGTGGAGAACGGGTGCAAATGAAAATACTACTGTTTCTTTTAGTGATGACGTAATAATTGATGGTAAAACATTAAAGAAAGGTAAATATGCCCTTTATACTGTTCCTAGTATTACAAGTTGGGAAGTGATCTTTTATACAGCTACAGACAACTGGGGGAATCCAGCTGAGTTTAAAGAAGCAAATGTAGCATTGAGAACTACTGTTAAGGAAGAAGCGTTGCAAAAAGCGGTAGATACTTTTACTATTGGTTTTAGTGCTTTAACAAATAACTCTGCAAATTTAGAGATCTCTTGGGAAAACTCATACGCAGCAATTAAATTTGAAGTTCCTACTCAGAAAATAGCTATTGCTAGTATTGAGAAAGTATTGGCAGGTCCATCTGCAGCTGATTATTTTGGATCAGCTCAGTATTTTTTACAATCTAATGGTGATATTACAAAAGCAAGAACGTATATCGATAAAGCTTTAGAATTAAGCGCTGATAAACCTTTTTATTACCTACGATTAAAATCATTAATTCAAGCAAAACAAGGAGACAAAAAAGGTGCTACTGAAACCGCTAAACTTTCGCTTGCAGCATCTGAAGTTGCAGGCAATCAAGATTACGTAAAAATGAACAAAGATAGCATCTCTGAATGGAGTAAATAAAATCTTCATTGGTAACAATAAAAAAACACCAGCTACTGCTGGTGTTTTTTGTTATACTAGTTTGTCGCTTTTTAAGCAGGTATTTGTTGGCTTAAGCAATGTAAGGTACCAAATCCCCAAATAAGGTCTATTGCACTAATACCTATAATCTCTCGATCCGGAAAACACGCTGCCAATATGTTAAGTGCTACTCGATCATTAGGATCGTTGAATGTTGGCATCAAAACACAGTTATTCAAAATTAAAAAGTTAGCATAACTAGCAGGTAAACGAAGATCTTCAAAATCTAATCGTTTAGGCATAGGTAGCGCAACAATTATCGGTGATTTTCCGTTTTCTAATTTAGCACTTTGCAAGCGTTTTAAATTATCTTGTAAAGGTGCATAATTATCATCCTCGGGATTCGTTTCAACGATCGTCACGATAGTATCTTCATTTATAAAACGACATAAGTCATCGATATGACCATGAGTATCATCCCCAGCAATTCCGTCTCCTAACCAAATTACATTGGTGATTCCTAGGTATTCTTTAAAAACGGCCTCGTAATCTTCTTTGGTAAAACCTTCATTTCGTACTTGAATAGTAGGATGCATCAAACATTCTTCAGAGGTTAATAATGTCCCTCTTCCGTTGACATCTATAGCTCCGCCCTCCACAATTACAGGTTTGCCCTTGTACATAACTTGAGTCAATGGCATGCTTAAAGTTTCTGCTACTTTTGCTGGTACATGTTTGTCTAACTGATAGTTTTTATATTTAGCCCAGCCATTAAAATTAAAATTTAATGCTTCTCTTTCTTTTCCGTTGTAAACTACAATAGGTCCTGAGTCTCGCATCCAACTTCTATTTGTTTTTTGAATAATAAACGAAACTTTAGATAGATCTACTCTTGCTCTGTCGAGCATATCACTTACTTTATCTTGCAACTTCTGGTCAGCAACTACTAAAAAAACGGTTTCATACAGACTTACTTTTTTGATAAATTCAACAAAAGCCCATTGAATGGCTTCGTATTTTCCAGGCCAATCGTTACCATTATGTGGAAAGCAAAGTAAAATACCTTGTTGCTTTTCCCATTCAGCAGGAAACCTTCTTTTATTTTCAGTCATAGTGCATTTATTTTTATGAAGAACAAAGGTAAAATAAATTGTCTTTATTATTAAATGAATTTCAATTCACTGTTTGGTAACATCTGAAAATGGAGTGTAATGAAAGCTACTTTTTAATAAACATTCGGTAATATTCTATTAATCTATCTTTTACAGCATCCTTTTACATTTGGCTAAACCTTAAAAAAGAAACAAACAAGATGAAAAATTACGCATTATTATTTTTAATGGCAGGTAGTTTACTAGTAAGCTGCTCTAATAACGATTCTACTACTAATTCTATTGATGATTTAGTAAATGAAAACCCTGCTACATTTAATGAAATAGCATCAATTACTATTGGAGGAGCAGGTGCAGCTGAAATTAGTGCTTATGATGAAGTATCTAAAAAACTATTTACAGTGAATAATAGTGGTACAAATAGAATCGATGTAATAGATTTATCTGACCCATCAAACCCAAAAATCATTGGGCAAATAGATTTGACATTTTTTAATGGGGCTTCTAATAGTGTTGCAACTCACAACGGTAAGCTAGCGGTGGCTCTTGAGGCAAGTCCTAATAAACAAGCATTGGGAAAAGTAGTAGTATTTGATACTGCTGATTATCGCGTAATTAAAGAGATTACGGTAGGCTCATTGCCAGATATGGTTGTTTTCTCACCTGATGGGAAGTATATAATGACTGCAAATGAAGGCGAGCCAAATAGTGACTTTACTGTTGATCCAAATGGAAGTATTTCCATCATTGATGTAACTAATAATTATAGTGTAACAACAGTAGATTTTAATGG
>CAXBGV010000332.1:0-2660 GCA_963975235.1 uncultured Flavobacterium sp.
ATTAACAAAGAACATCCAATGGAAAAATGGGTACTTCGTAAAGCATTTGAAGATATGCTTCCGCCAAGTGTAGCTTGGAGACAAAAAGAACAGTTCTCTGACGGAGTTGGTTACAGTTGGATAGATACCTTGAAAGAAGTAGTAGCAAAAGAGGTCTCAGATGAGCAATTAGCTAACGCGAAATATAAGTTTCCTTTGCAAACTCCTACTTCAAAGGAAGAGTACTATTATCGTTCTATTTTTACTGAGCATTTTCCAAGTGATGCAGCTGCATTATGTGTGCCGCAAGAAGCAAGTGTCGCTTGTAGTACTAAAATTGCTTTAGAGTGGGATGAGGCTTTCAAAAACATGAATGATCCATCTGGTAGAGCAGTGGCAAACGTGCATGATGATGCTTATTTAAAAGTGTAAAAGAGAATCATTTTTTAGGGTTAAATAGTTAGTTAGGAAAACAAACGTTCTCAATTTGAGGACGTTTTTCTTGTCTGATAAAACAGAAGTTATAATTTCTTTAGAAGTGCTAAATAGTGTTTTTGTGTTAATTATTTAGCTTTCTTTTTTATATTTGGCTTTTAGTTTGAGCTTAAAACAAAGATGCTGTATATTTTGTACGGTCTTGTGTTTTTTTAATGTAGATAATAAAACAAAATAATATGTGTGGAATATTAGCCATAATAGGAAAAGGTAAAGACCCACAACTGGTGAGGGATCTTTCTAAAAGGATGTCGCATAGAGGGCCTGATGAAAGTGATTTGTTTCTAACTGAGAAAGGTAATATTGTTAGTAGTGAGCGTTTGTCTATTATCGACTTGAACTCGGGTAAGCAGCCTATTCAGGGAACTGATGGCGCTTGGATGGTACATAACGGAGAGATTTACAATCACCAAGAGTTAAGAGATGATGTGTTACGTGCCCATTCGTTTCGAACAAAATCAGATTCGGAGGTTATTGTTCATTTATATGAAGAATTTGGCTATGATTTTTGTAATATGTTGGATGGCGACTTTGCCTTCGTGATCATAAATGGTGACGATTTTATGGCGGCTAGAGATCCGCTGGGTGTTAAGCCTTTGTACTATGGTTTAGATGAGCGCGGCCGAATGTATTTTGCTTCTGAGATGAAATCTATAACAGATCAATGTGTGACTTTATCTACTTTTCCTCCGGGTCACTTTTATACGGCAAGCTCTGGATTTGTAAAGTATTATAGACCAGAATATGAAGATTATTTAAAGGCAGATCAAGCGCTAAATTTAGAAGCGATTAACAGCACTCTTACAAATGCTGTTCGTAAGCGTTTAATGGCTGATGTTCCCCTGGCAGTGCTGCTTTCAGGAGGGTTAGACTCTTCTTTGATTGCTTCAATTACGGCCAGAATAGTAAAAGAACAAGATAAAAAACTACATTCTTTTGCGATAGGTTTGGATGCGAATGCACCCGATATTGTTGCTGCAAGAAAAGCGGCTAAATTTATAGGTACAGAGCACCACGAAGTTTTTTTTACCGTAGACGAGGGGATAGCAGTACTCGATAAGCTAATTTGGCATTTAGAAACGTATGATATCATATCTGTTAGAGCAAGTGTGCCAATGTATTTTCTATCTAAAGCAATAAGTGATTTAGGGATTAAGGTAGTACTCTCAGGTGAAGGTGCCGATGAGATTTTTGGAGGATATTTGTATTTTAGAAACGCTCCGTCGGCTGAAGAGTTTCAAAAAGAAACAATAGAAAGAGTGCAAAAATTATTTACAGCTGATTTACTTCGTGTAGATAAGTCTACGATGGCACAGGGCTTAGAGACCAGAGTTCCGTTCTTAGATACAGATTTTCTAGATGTAGTTATGACAATTAACCCAGTAGAAAAGCAACCTCAGTCACATCAGAATAAAGAGAAATTTGTTTTAAGAAAAGCTTTTGATGTCTCAGAAAATGCTTATTTACCAGATGAAATTTTGTGGAGGCAAAAAGAGCAATTCAGTGACGGAGTTGGATACGAATGGATTGATCAGTTAAAAGCATATTGCGCTTCGCAAGTTACAGATGAACAATTGGCTGCAGCGGCTGTAGCGTTTCCGTACAATCCGCCTACAACTAAAGAAGCTTATTTGTACCGCACTATTTTTCATAAACACTATCCTGAAATGAATGCAGCTCAAACTGTAAGGAAATGGATACCTAGGTGGCAAGAAAATGAGGATCCAAGCGGTAGGGCGCACGCAGCTCATGTTGGTACTGCTAAAAATGCACATTAATAAAGTTCCTAATTTTAGGTAAAAATATAGTTTTGATAAAAAAGAAAACGTTCTCCAATTAGAGAACGTTTTTTTTATGCGGTAAATCAACAATATGTTAATAACTTAAGGCCTTAAAAGGGGGAATTTAACGGTTATGTAGATTACATTTTTATATATTTGCGTGTTAGACAAAATTACATTTAGAATAAATCATATGAGCGAAGACATCAAGAAGGACAATTATTCCGCGGATAGTATTCAAGCATTAGAAGGAATGGAGCATGTTAGAATGCGTCCGTCCATGTATATTGGAGATGTGGGAGTTCGAGGACTACATCATTTAGTTTATGAAGTAGTGGATAACTCGATCGATGAGGCAATGGGAGGTCATTGTGATACCATTCGAGTAGATATAAATGAAGATGG
>CAXBGV010000333.1:0-2639 GCA_963975235.1 uncultured Flavobacterium sp.
CACTTTTAGAGGCAGGAATTTTATTGCTTGGTATGATGGTACAATTCCAATGAATTACGGACCATGGAAGTTTAATAGTTTACCAGGTTTAATTTTAGAAATTTTTGATGAAACTAAAAGGTATAATTGGCAAGCAACGGCTATACTTTATAGCGATAAAGCCGAAATTGTATTTCCTACAACTACAAATTCTAAAATAATATCAATCAAGGATTTTGCAAACCTTCGTTATAAGCAAATGGAATCTTCTGTAATGGCACAGTTACCAAGAGGTGTACAGACAAGGACAGTAAACGTTGGTAGAACGGGTATTGAAACAAAATTTGAATGGGAATAACATGACTAAATTTTTTTTTCTCTTCATATCCTTTTTTGTTTCCTTTTTTGTTTTTGGTCAGAAAACGATATCAGGTAAAATTACAAATCTTGCTAATGAGCCTGTTACTGCATCGATCTTACTCAAGGAATCCTCAAGTACAATTTCCTATGCTATATCTAATAGTTCAGGAATATATGTTTTGAAAACTAATAAAACGGGTGATTTTCAATTAGTGATTAATGCGCTAAATTACCAAACTCAAGTTTTTGATATTCAAATTTCTTCTGAGGCTACCAACATAGAAAAGAATATACAGCTACTTTCAAGCCCTGTTTCGTTAAAAGAAATCGTAATCAAAACAGTACGACCAATAACGGTAGAAGGTGATAAAATAATTTTCGATGCAAAATCGTTCGCTCAAGGAAATGAACAAGTAGTTGAGGATTTACTTAAAAAGATACCTGGTTTAAGTGTTGGTACAGATGGAACTATTAAAGTTGGCAATCAAGAAGTAGAAAAGGTAATGATCGATGGTGACGATATGTTCGAGAAAGGATACAAAATTCTAACTAAAAACATGCCTGTAAATCCCATTGATAAGATAGAATTGCTAAAACGGTATTCGAACAACAAACATTTAAAAGGAATAGAAAACAGCAATAAAGTAGCACTAAATTTAACTTTAAAAGAAGATTTTAAACGACAATGGTTTGGAAATGCTGTTGGAGGCTATGGTGTAATTTCAAATAACAGATATGATTTAAGAGCTAATTTAATGAACTTTGGTAAAAAGAATAAGTATTATTTTGTAACAAATGGAAACAATGTAGGCGTTGATGCCGTGGGAGATGTTAATATGTTAGTTCGACCTTTTCGTATTGATGAACCTGGTAGTATCGGCGACAATCAAAGTGCTAACACGTTATTAGGTTTAATTGGTGGTTCGCCTAACTTGAAACAGAAAAGAGTTAATTTTAACAACGCCGAAATGCTATCACTTAATAGTATTTTTACAGTTTCAGATAAAGTAAAAGTAAAAGTCTTAGGTTTTTTAAATACAGATGAAAACGACTTTTTTAGAAATAGCTTTGAAACCTTCACAGCTGCAGCAACTAGTTTCCAAAACACGGAAGATTTTGTGGGTAGAAAAACGAAGATCACCGGATTTGGAAAACTAGATTTAACCTACGACATTTCTCAAACTAAAACACTGGAATACACAGGGAAATTTAATAGCACTAAGGAGAAAAACAGTAGCGATTTACTTTTTAATACTGACATGTTAAACGAGCGATTAAATTCGAATAATGAGCTTTTTGATCAAAAAGTAGTTTTTACCAACAAGTTTAAAGACAAAAAAGTTTTTCTGCTTTCGGGTCGGTACATCAATGAGAAAACACCACAAAGCTACTCGGTAAATCAGTTTATCTTTCAAGATTTATTTGCAGCTAATGCAAATAATACAAGGCAATTTACGGAGAACAGTATGCAATTTGCTGGTGTAGAAGGTTATTTATTGGACAAAAAGGAAAATGGAGATTTATTAGAACTAAAGGTAGGCAGTCAGTTTCGATTAGACCATGTAAACACTCGTTTTGATCTTGTTGATAACCAGGATAATGTAGCACCTCCTGATAGCTATCAAAATAATTTAAAGTACGGCACTACAGATCTATATGCAGCGCTTAAGTACCGTTTTAAGCTCAATAATTTTGCCATACTTACTCAATCAGATGTTCACCAACTGTTTAATCGGATAGAAAATTTTGACAATAGCAGAAGCGAAAGTCCGTTTTTTGTCATTCCAAAAATAGGTGTAGATTGGAAAATAGATGAAAAGAATAAAATCATGACTTCCTACTCCTACAACACGACGAACGCTAGTGTTTTGGATTTGTATTCGGGCTATGTGCAAACCGGTTTTAGATCATTTTCAAAAGGATTAGACGATTTTAATCAACTAAACTCTTCATCTGCCATTTTAAATTACACCTATGGTAGTTGGGGTGACAAGTTTTTTGCTAACACATTTTTGTTGTATTCGAAAAACAATGATTTTTATAGTACAAATAGTACCATCTCTAAAAATTATTCACAGTCCGAAAAAATTATTATCAAGGACAGAGAATTTGTTTCCTTGTCATCAAGTGCAGATAGGTACTTTAAATCGATACAATCTAACTTAAAGCTAACGCTGGGAGCAAACAGAAGTAATTTTAAGAATAGTGTAAATAACACAAACTTACGTGAAGTTAATAATCTAGGTGCCGATTATGGTTTCGAATTGCGTTCGGGTTTCAAAGGGTTTTTTAATTACCAC
>CAXBGV010000334.1:0-2619 GCA_963975235.1 uncultured Flavobacterium sp.
CATTGCCTTACACTAACAGTGACGCCGAAACAATTAAACAATGGGTTAACGAAAATTTCGACAAAGATCAATCAACTGTTATTATTGCTAAAGTTAAATTCACTATGTACGCCAAAACTCCATTTATAAGAATGCTAACTATCGAAAAAGCTTAAACAATAAATAATTAAACCCGCAAACTAGCGGGTTTTTTTATGCCTTAAAGTCGTGTTGCACAGAATAAATTACTAGGTTATTTTTGTAATATGGCGTATAATAAAAATAATTATAACAAACGAGCTCAATTTATCATTGACGTTTACAAAGCCGCCAAGCACGCTGATGTACCTGATACTAAAATCATTCGTACTATTTTCCCTAAGCACAACATTTATTTAAGTTACCGCCAATGGATGAATATCAAAGGGATGCCAATTCCTAAAGAGGTTCAAAATCAATTATCCTTATTCGGTACGTAGTGTAAACCGTGCCTTTTCCGAATCGTCATCACAGCTATAATCTTCATATTGCGTTGTGAAACTAATTTCTTTTACTCGTAGTCCCGTTTCGTTTGCATTGTGGTTCTTCGACTGCCTACGTATCAATGGCTCACAAAAATCAGTAGTAAAACCTTGCAGTGCCATAAATACCTTTTGATCAATTTCTAAATATTTCAAACCCGCTTGTTTAATGTTTAGCGGTGTAAAGCTATTGGTGTTGTCCCAAACATCATAAAACAATGTCACAGTAATATTGATGTCTGCAAGTTGGTTCAGTCCTTGCAATTCGCTAAAGTCTTCGATCGGGAAATCAACCAGTAAAGCAGGGAATAACATTTGCTTTCTAAAGTCTTCAGTCAAATATTGTCCCATGTTTTGGTCAATGTATTTGATCTCTGGTACCTGGTCTAAAATGCGATCTTGAATCGCTAAGAATAAATTGGCTATTGGGCTTTCCATTATCGTTGCATTAATTGTTGAATATCTCTCGTTACCTGTCTTACAATTGCATTGTTCAGCACAGGACTATCGTTTGGCTGTGTTGGCATAAACTGCCGTTTGGGTATGTTCATTTTGCGTTGGTGTGCTCGCACTTGGCTGCTTCCTGATTTATAAGTAACCGTTTGCATACGCTCTTTCCCAGACTTGGTAAACTTACCCGTTCCTTTTTTTGCCTTGCTGTATTTATTGCGGCTATGCGCCTTTATTTGCACAGTACCACTAAACCCCTCGTTGTGTGCTTTGGCATACGGCATGTTGTTTTTTAATGTCGTTTGTCCTGGTTGGGTAGTATAATGGTTCCCGGCACGCAAAGCACCCGAGACCACCAAGGTTGTACCCCTAGATTTAGCCCCTTTTTTCCACTTACTAAAACTATTGCCTTGGAATCCTTGAGCTCTAAAATTACCATTGATAAACCGCAAAGCCACGTTTCCTGCTACCGATGGATAGCGGTTGTTAGCATAGGCTCTTATTTCGGTTGCCTTTGTTCTTAGCGATCTTTCGAATTCCTGAGGAGTCATTTGTTAGTTTAATTAATTTTTTTTGTACTTTTGCTTTATGGAAGGAAAAGAATTATACAGCTCATTAGTGTCAAAACGTGATTATTCAGGTAATACAGCCGATGAATACGCACAATTTTTGTCAACTATTTTTCTTCATATTGGCACTGATTTATTTACTTTATTAGAAACTGCAAATAAAGAATCTAAAGTGCTATCCTTAAAAAATGAAATATCAAATAGTGCTGTTTTAGTGGATGAATACTCTATTGACGACATTATTTTAATTTAGTCTTCAACTCATCTATTAGCTTAATTGTATCTTCATACAATTCAGGCATTATCTTTTTAAACACATCATTCCCAGCATATTTATTTTCAAAAGCATGAGCCAAAAATTCAGCTTCTGACCTTCCTTTTATTTTAAAATAGGCTTTTGAATGACCTTGCCCATAATTTGAATTTAACGACATTAGCGTATCTAATAATGCACCACATTTAGAAGAGGTATCATAGTCTTCGTTTGATTGTGATTTATAACCCAAAACAGATGCTTGTCTGTCAATGGTAGCATAGCCATTTTCAAGCTTTAATAATGATCTATGTTTTTTCATTAAATCAGTTACTGACTTTTGAAATTTAAAATCATTTTGCCAATCGGCTGCGTGCCCAAACTCGTGATAAACCACCGATTCTGCTTTCCACTTACTTCTTAGCCTAATTTTATCAACAGGTATTACCACATAGTTATTATCAGGATGAAAAAACGCTCCATTAGTACCCATGTTTTCAGGACTAACAGTATAAAAACGAGTGTGTTTTTTTAGTAAAGAGAAAATTTCCTTATTCACTTTGATGCCTGTTTTTTCCTCATAGTTATCGATTCCTTCAGGGACAAAATCTTTTTTGGCAGTAGATTTTACCTTACTGTTTTTTGGCGCTTTAAAATAAGGATGCTTGTCTGTAAAAACTTTACCAGTCAAAGCGGCATTATTATCAAAAATAGTTCCCTTTACCAATGGGTCAACCACCTTGTTTGCCCAAGCACTATCATACTCCTTACTTACATTTCGAGCAATGCCCAGAATAACGGTGCAACGACAACCCCAATCAAGAGGTGTGTACAATCGTTTCCAGAT
>CAXBGV010000335.1:0-2581 GCA_963975235.1 uncultured Flavobacterium sp.
AAGCAAGAGGAATTATCGCTCGTCATTTAGTTACAGGAGAAATAGAAAGACATTCAGCTCATGCCGTGGTTATTGCATCTGGAGGATATGGTAACGTATTTTTCTTATCAACTAACGCAATGGGTTCTAATGCTACTGCAGCGTGGAAAATTCATAAAAAAGGAGCATTTTTCGCTAATCCTTGTTACACACAAATTCACCCAACTTGTATCCCAGTTTCTGGAGATCACCAGTCTAAATTAACTTTGATGTCAGAGTCATTGCGTAATGATGGACGTATTTGGGTTCCTGCAAAAGCAGAAGATGCTCAAGCAATACGTGAAGGAAAGAAAAAAGCAACTGATTTAGCAGAAGAAGACAGAGATTATTTCCTAGAAAGAAGATATCCTGCTTTTGGTAACTTAGTACCACGTGATGTTGCGTCTCGTGCAGCTAAAGAAAGATGTGATGCTGGTTTTGGAGTAAATAAAACAGGTGAAGCAGTTTACCTTGATTTTGCTGCAGCAATCCAACGTTACGGAAAAGAAGCGGCTTATGTTAAAGGTCTTGACGAAAGTGATAAAGCTTTGGTAACAAAACTTGGAACAGAAGTTGTAAAAAGCAAATACGGAAACTTATTCCAAATGTATTATAAAATTGTAGATGAAGATCCATATAGTACACCTATGATGATCTATCCTGCAGTTCACTACACAATGGGTGGTACTTGGGTTGATTATAACCTAATGACAACAATTCCAGGATGTTTCTCTATTGGAGAATCTAATTTCTCTGAGCACGGTGCGAATAGATTAGGTGCTTCGGCATTAATGCAAGGTTTAGCCGATGGTTATTTTGTATTGCCGTACACAATCGGGGATTATTTATCTCCAGATATTAAAATGGGACCTATCTCTACTGATTTACCTGAATTTGCTGAAGCAGAAAAAGCGGTAAAAGATCAGATAGATAGATTCATGAATAATAACGGAACACATTCTGTTGATTATTTCCATAGAAAATTAGGGAAAATCATGTGGAATAAAGTAGGAATGGCTCGTAATGCTAAAGGATTAAACGAGGCTATCGAAGAAATTGCTGCTTTACGCGAAGAGTTTTACAGAGATGTTAAAGTTCCAGGAACAGACAAAGGATTCAATCAAGAATTAGAAAAAGCTAACCGTGTTGCCGATTTCCTTGAATTAGGAGAATTGTTTGCTAAAGATGCATTACACCGTAACGAATCATGTGGAGGTCACTTCCGTGAAGAGTACCAAACTCCTGAAGGAGAAGCGTTGCGTGACGATGAAAACTTTGCTTACGTTGCTGCTTGGGAATACAAAGGAAAACCAAGTGATGCTGTTTTACACAAAGAGGAATTAGTTTATGAAAACATTAAACTAGTAACTCGTAGTTATAAATAATTGAGTCAAACGTCCAATGTCAACAAGTCAAATGATGTAAAGTTAATTGACTTTCGATTTTCGGCTTTCAGACTATTAAACTAAAAAAGATGAAACTTACATTAAAAATATGGCGTCAAAAAAGCGCCAAAGATAAAGGAGCAATGGTCGATTATCAAATCGACGGAATTGAACCAGATATGTCATTCCTTGAAATGCTAGACGTTTTCAATGAAGACCTTATGGCTAAAGGTGGCGAGCCAGTATCATTTGATCACGATTGTCGCGAAGGAATTTGCGGAATGTGTTCATTGTTTATTAACGGTGAAGCTCACGGTCCAGATCGTGGTGTTACCACTTGCCAATTGCACATGCGTATGTTTAAGGATGGTGATACAATCACAATCGAGCCTTTCCGTGCAGCAGCTTTCCCAGTAGTAAAAGATTTAGTTGTAGACCGTAGTGCTTTTGATAGAATTCAGCATGCAGGTGGATTTATATCTGTAAACACATCAGGTAACACGATCGACGCTAACACAATTCCAATTGATAAACATGATGCAGATGAATCGTTCATGGCAGCAGCTTGTATTGGTTGTGGAGCTTGTGTAGCGAGTTGTAAAAACTCATCGGCTATGTTATTCGTTTCTGCAAAGGTTTCTCAGTTTGCTTTGTTACCACAAGGTAGAGTAGAAGCGACAGACCGTGTATTAAACATGGTTAGACAAATGGATGATGAAGGTTTTGGTAACTGTACTAACACTGGAGCTTGTGAAGTAGAATGTCCAAAAGGAATTTCTTTAGAGAACATCGCTCGTATGAACAGGGAATATTTGGCAGCTAGCCTAAAAGGATAAAACTATTTGACAGTTCGAGCGCAGTCGAGAACAGCTCAAATAAATAGTTTAAAAAACGCATTCATTAATTTGGATGCGTTTTTTTTTTTTTGGCGTTACCTTTCAGGTCGGGCTATACGTTGCAATCTTTGCAAAAATTCCATTAGCATTCCATTTTGCAAAGGATTTCCACTTTTATCCCTAACGCAAAATATGTATATTTGAGAAACCATTCTTTAAAATGAAAAATTTCCTTGTAGTACTATTTTTGTTGATTTCCATTTCAAGTTCCGCACAGAATAAGCATCAATATGTAAATCCATTTATTGGCACCGGCGGTCACGGGCATACCTATCCTGGCGC
>CAXBGV010000336.1:0-2566 GCA_963975235.1 uncultured Flavobacterium sp.
GGATCAGAATTGGTGATGTGGTAATGGTAAATTCCGTTTGGATAGTCAACAGTTACCCCTGTGTGGCCGTGATAGACATCTAAACCTGTTACAGTAGTACCGTTTTCTTCAGGACCATAAACAGGGAAGCCATCTAGTAAAAAGCCCATTAAGGCTTCTTTTCCTTTGGTTTGTGTTAAGTAAACAGGTTCTATATGATAATGATACATACTTGTTCCTGTAGGATGTCCCCAATATTGATCAAAAGATTGGAATTCATCTGTCAAAGGCTGATTAGGACCTGCGTATTGGTTGAAAAAAGGCACTCCATTTATAGCAACGCCAATAGCACCTAAAGGAGTAGAAGCATGTGTTGTGGCAACTACAGGATTTAATGGTATTTTAAATGTATACGCATTTGTTAAGCTAATGGTATTTGGATTCTTTTTGAAGGTGTAATTCCCATAGGTAGTTGTCCCGCTAAAAGCTTCGTATTTAGCATTAGTGGTTGGATAATACACACTTTTATGATCCGGTTGACCATTGGTTTTGATGGTTACATAAGTTCCATCGGATGTAATACTAGTAGCACCGTATATTTTTTTGTAGACTTCGGGAACTGTCGCTGATCCAGAGTTAGAATTAGTTACGGCGATATCTTCATCTGAATTACTACATGCAAAAAATGTAAAAATTGCTGAAAATAAGATTAATAAAGTACTTGCTTTTTTCATAGTATGGATTTTCTAAATATGTTTTTTTTAAATAAAATGTCTAAGCTCTCAAATATGTCGCTGTTTTAATTTCGTATTTCTTTTTCTGACCGCTTACCAACAAAAAAAGTATTTTTGACTGTTTTGATACTTTAAAATATCCATCTTTTAAATTTTAGTAATGATAAAAATCCGCGGTTTAAGATTAATTCCTGCTTAAAATGGTTAATCGACTACAATAGTTTTATAAAAACGTCTTGTATTTTTTCTTTGGCATCTTCCTTATTTTTAAGATAGTTTAGCACTATTTGTTACAATAGTATCTTGAACTAAACTTAAATTTTAGAAAAAGTTTTTGAATTACAATTCAAAGCTTTATTACAATGTCATTGATAAGACTATCAATTGCATCAAAAGGTTTAATTCTCACTTTAAAATTATTGATGATCAGAATTATGCAGGAATTAAAAGTACATTTAGAAAATTTCTAAAAATACGACATCGCTGAATATAGCCCCGATAGTAGCGGCATCCTTTTATGCCTCCCGATGGCTATCAGGCGGCACAAAAGATATAGCGAATAGCGGGACGAATCGTCATGAAAAACCATAAATATTGTGCTTCAAAAAATCTAAATCCTGAATTCTGAATTCTGCAATCTATTTGTTATCTTTGCACTCTTAAAAACAAGAACCTAATGGCATTATCTGAACAAGAAATTATCCGTAGAGAAAAACTACAATCCTTACGCAATTTGGGCATCAATCCTTATCCTGCAAACCTTTTTCCTGTAACTCATACTTCAAAGCAGGTCAAAGCGACTTTTGAAGACGGAAAAACGGTTACAGTTGCTGGGCGATTGATGAGTGTAAGAGATCAAGGAAAAGCTTGTTTTGCTGAGCTTCAAGATAGCGAAGGTCGTATCCAATTGTATTTAAATCGTGATGTTTTATGTCCTGGTGAGGATAAAACCTTGTACAACCAAGTATTTAAGAAACTAACTGATTTAGGTGATTTTATAGGAATTGTAGGGGAGTTATTTACTACTAAAGTTGGTGCGCAATGCATTCGCGTAGATGAATTCACATTTTTGAGTAAAACTTTACGCCCATTGCCTTTACCAAAAGTGGATGAGGACGGAAAAGTGCACGATGCATTTAATGATGCCGAATTGCGTTATAGAATGCGCTATGTAGATTTGACGGTAAACCAACATGTAAAAGATACTTTTGTCAAGAGAACAAAATTGTTTAACGCGATGCGTTCTTTTTTTAACGAAGCAGGATATCTTGAGGTTGAAACTCCGGTTTTACAATCGATTCCTGGTGGTGCTGCGGCACGTCCGTTCATCACGCACCATAACTCACTTGATATACCATTGTACATGCGTATTGCGAATGAATTGTACTTAAAAAGATTAATTGTAGGTGGATTTGATGGAGTGTATGAATTTTCTAAAAACTTCAGAAATGAAGGAATGGACAGAACGCACAATCCTGAGTTTACCGCAATGGAAATATATGTAGCCTACAAAGACTACAACTGGATGATGGAGTTTACTGAAAACTTACTAGAGCATTGTGCTGTGAGCGTAAACGGATCGAGTGAAGCTACGTTTGGTGAACACCAAATTAGCTTTAAAGCCCCTTACGCTCGTGTAACAATGACTGATTCTATCAAGCATTTTACAGGTTTTGATATTTCTGGTAAAACAGAAGCAGAGCTTTTTGAAGCTGCAAAAGGAATGGGTATCGAAGTAGATGCGACAATGGGTAAAGGAAAATTGATCGATGAAATTTTTGGAGCAAAATGCGAAGGAAACTACATTCAGCCAACATTCATTACAGATTACCCAAAGGAAATGTCACCGCTTT
>CAXBGV010000337.1:0-2556 GCA_963975235.1 uncultured Flavobacterium sp.
CTGCATCAAGGTCGGCAATCGTTCTGGCTACTTTTAAAATACGATCGTAAGCACGGGCTGATAAATTAAGTCGTTCCATAGCTGTTTTTAGTAATTGTTTAGACGTATCATCAAGAGCGCAGTATTCCCTAATTTGTTTCGTATTCATTTGCGCATTGTAATGAATATTGTTCATCTCCTCGAAACGTGCCGACTGAATTTCGCGAGCCGCAGTAACTCTTTTTCTAATATCGACGCTGCTTTCGGCTTTTCGGTCATCAGATAACTTCTCGAATGGAACAGGCGTCACTTCAATGTGAATATCAATTCGATCTAATAACGGGCCTGAAATTTTACTCAAATACCGTTGCATTTCATGTGGTGAGGAGGTTTGTGGTGCATCAGGATCATTAAAAAAACCACTTGGGCTAGGGTTCATACTTGCCACCAACATAAATGATGATGGATAGGTTACTGTAAACCTAGCCCTCGAAATCGTTACTTCACGATCCTCTAGCGGCTGACGCATTACTTCGAGAACATCGCGCTTAAATTCAGGCAACTCATCCAAAAACAGTACTCCATTGTGCGCCATCGAAATTTCTCCAGGCTGTGGGTAACTTCCTCCTCCCACTAATGCCACATTAGATATCGTATGATGCGGACTCCTAAACGGTCTTTGATTCATCAAGCCTACTTCTTTTAACTTACCCGCCACACTATGGATTTTTGTCGTCTCTAGTGCTTCCCGTAATGTCATTGGTGGCAAAATACTTGGTAATCGCTTAGCTAACATTGTTTTTCCAGCTCCAGGAGGACCAATTAAAATAATATTGTGACCTCCGGCAGCCGCTATTTCCATGCATCGCTTAATAGACTCCTGCCCTTTTACATCGCTAAAATCAAATTCTGGAAAGTCTAAATCTTTATAAAACTCAGCTCTCGTATCGATAGTTGTTGGTTCCAGGTTTCCTTTTCCTTCGAGAAAATCAATAACCTCTTGAACGTTTTCAACACCATAAACTTCAAGGCCTACAACAATAGCGGCTTCTTTTACATTTTGCTTTGGCAGAAAAAATCCTTTGAAACCCTCTTCCTTCGCTTTGATAGCAATGGGCAAAGCACCACGAATAGGCTGTAAGCTTCCGTCGAGAGAAAGCTCTCCCATTATCACGTACTTTTCTAGGTCTACTGCAGTGATTTGCTGCGAAGCAACTAAAATACCTATAGTTAAGGTAAGATCATAAGCTGATCCTTCCTTTCGCAAATCAGCTGGTGCCATATTTATCGTGATCTTTTTACCTGGCATACCATAACCATTATTTTTTAATGCAGCGGCGATGCGATAGCTACTTTCTTTTATGGCATTATCAGGCAAACCAACTAAGTGGTAGCCTATGCCTTTATCAATATTTACTTCTACGGTAATCGTCGTAGCTTCTACTCCAAAAACGGCACTTCCAAAAACTTTAACAAGCATGTGAGATAATTTTTATTAAAAATAAGGAAATTTAATATACCAAAGTACAACAACTAAAAAATTTTATAAAAAACGATAAATCAGAATTTTAATACTCGAAATTAATTCTTTTTGAGATTTAAAGAAAACAAATGAAATTAAAGTAAAACCAGCTTAATGGTCTTTTTACTACTTTTTTGATAATTTATGCCTATATTTGCACTCAATTAAAGGTTTTTTAATGGGAAAACGATTTTTTTTAATCATTCCAAATTTGCCTATCTGTAATTTCAAATTCTTGAAATTCTACTAAAAAAATATCGTATTTGTAGTTCGCTACATCTTTGCCTTTTGGAAAAATTCCACTTACAGGCTACTATTAATCAATACTAAAATAAAATGCACTGGATAGATTATCTAATCTTTGTTGTTTATATGTTTGCTATGCTAGGCGTAGGAATCTACTTTTTTAATAAAAATAAAACGGCTGAGGACTTTTATGTAAGTGGTCGAAACATGAACAGTTGGCACATTGGCTTATCAGTAGTCGCTACTGATGTAGGTGGTGGTTTTTCGATTGGTCTAGGAGGACTTGGTTTTACCATGGGACTATCAGGTTCGTGGATGCTATTCACTGGACTTTTGGGTGCTTGGTTGAGTGCTGTTTTTCTTATTCCAAAAGTGAGTCATCTGGGACATAAGTACAAATTTTTTACTTTTCCGCAAATATTTGGTCATTTTTACAATAGTAAAGTAGCCTTATTAGCCGGTATAATTTCTGCAATTGGATACGTAGGCTTTACGAGTTCTCAAGTTTTGGCTGGAGCCAAATTAGCTTCTGCAACCATAGAAGGACTTGATATCCAAATGGCTTTGGTTGTAATGGGAGCTATAGCAGTTGTTTACACTGCAATTGGCGGTCTAAAAGCGGTCATTTACACGGATACCATTCAATGGTTGATATTAATTGGTGGATTAGTTTTCATTGGTATCCCTATTGCTTATCATGCTGTAGGCGGTTACGACGTCATCAAGGCAACCTTGGCACCCGAATATTTATCTTTAACCAATGTAAGCTGGCACCAATTATTAAATTGGTCGGTTACAATAATTCCTAT
>CAXBGV010000338.1:0-2544 GCA_963975235.1 uncultured Flavobacterium sp.
ATTTATTTGAATGATGAAGACAATTTACAATCTTTCGATAAAAATATTAAAAGCCTAATTGCAAAGCACCAATTTACGCATTTCGAATACCAACAGCCTGATGAGTTTCGGGTTGATGCGCTTTTAAAAGAGCTCTGTTCAGCGATTGCTATTTCGACAGCAGTGGTAGATTCAGAACATTTCTATACGTCTCGTACTGATTTGGCAGATTTCTTCGAGGGGAAAAAGACGTTCATATTAGAGAATTTTTACCGCATGCTCCGCAAAAAGCACGATGTACTCATGGAAGGCGATCAGCCTTTGACAGGGAAGTGGAATTACGATAGCGAAAACAGAAAAAAATTACCCAAAAACCACAAGCCTACAGCACCCTTAGTTTTTTCTAATGACGTGACTGATATTCTTGCAGCAGTTAATAAGACAGATGCTAAAACCATTGGAACAATAGATGCCGCTAATTTTGTTTGGCCTATAAATAGAGAACAGTCACTAGAATTATTAGATTTTTTTATCGACGAATGCCTGCATTTATTTGGCAGCTATCAAGATGCGATGACGCCAAATGAGTGGTCGTTGTATCACTCTAGATTGTCTTTTTCGATGAATATCAAGATGATTTCGCCACAAGAGGTGATCGAAAAAGCAATTCAAGCTTGGCGAGCCAATCCTGATAAAATAGAATACAATCAACTAGAGGGTTTTGTTAGGCAAATCATAGGCTGGAGAGAGTACATGCGAGGTATTTATTGGTTAAAAATGCCTGAATATGCAACGATGAACTTTTTTAATAATGAAGAAAAGTTACCTGATTGGTTTTGGACCGGAAAGACCAAGATGAATTGTTTAAAAGACGCCATCAATCAATCTTTGAATTTCGCTTACGCACATCACATCCAGCGGTTAATGATTACCGGAAACTTTGCGCTTTTAGCCGGAGTGCATCCGGATGAAATAGACGCTTGGTATCTTGGGATTTATATCGATGCTATTGAGTGGGTCGAGATTACCAATACTCGAGGAATGAGCCAATTTGCTGATGGTGGTATCGTAGGAACAAAACCCTACGTAAGCTCTGCTTCGTATATCGATAAAATGAGCCATTATTGCGGGAGTTGTTTTTACAAAAAAGAGGTCAAAACAGGTGACAAAGCCTGTCCTTTTAATAGCTTGTATTGGAACTTTTATGATAAAAATGAAGATAAATTAGGAAAGAATCCACGAATCGGAATGATGTACAATGTTTGGCGAAAAATGAAGCCCGAAGCACAAACAGCCTTACTAGAACAGGCCGATTATTATTTGAAAAATATTAATGAATTATAAAACTGGTAGAGAGCTATTGGTTTTTATTCTACAAAAATAAATTACGATTACTATGAAAACAGCGATAGTTTGGTTCAAAACCGATTTACGATTAGAAGATAACGAAGCCCTTTTAAAAGCAATTGCACACGGAGACAATGTGCTACCTGTTTATTGTTTTGATGATTCAGAGTTCGAAATCACTACGTATGGATATCCTAAAACGGGTAGTTTTAGAGCACAGTTTCTATTGGAATCTTTAACTGATTTAGACGAGAACTTACGTAAAATAGGTTCAGGATTATTGATTTTAAAAGGAAAGCCCGAAGAAGAAATTCCCAAAATTGCTGCGCAGTACAAAGCGCAAAAAGTGTTTGCAAAAAGGGAAGTAGCCTATGAAGAAAAACAAACCGAAAAGAAAGTACAAGAGGCACTTTTTAAAATACGTTGTGAGCTAGAAACCTTGAGCACAAGTACGATGTATCATGCTGAAGACCTTCCGTTTGCCATCAAGAATATTCCTGACGTATTTACTCAGTTTAGAAGAAAAACAGAATTAGACGCTGCCATTAGAGCGGTTTTCCCAAAGCCAGATGCTATTGTTTCACCAGAAATTCCGGTTTTGGTATTGCCTACTTTAGAAGAATTAGGTTTAGAATATACACCTATCGATCCTCGTGCTGCAATACAATTTAAAGGAGGAGAAACAGAGGCATTGGCTCGGTTGAATCATTATTTTTATGAAACCAAAAACCTTTCTGTTTACAAAGAAACAAGAAACGGAATGGTGGGCGAAGATTACTCTTCAAAGTTCTCTGCGTGGTTGGCTTTGGGCTGTATTTCTCCAAGAACAATCTATGATCAGGTAAAAAAATATGAAGAAATGTATGAGGCTAATGATTCTACTTATTGGTTGGTTTTTGAGTTGCTGTGGCGCGATTTCTTTCGATTTATGTTCAAAAAATACCAGACGAAGTTTTTCTTGTATGCGGGTATTAAATCCGATAAACCCAATTCAAAATCCTTGAATGAAAAATTACTCTCACAATGGATTAATGGTGCAACGCCATCGGATTTTATAAATGCCAATATGATCGAATTGAAGCAAACAGGTTTTATGAGCAATCGAGGCCGTCAAAATGTAGCGAGTTATTTTTGTAACGAACTCAATATGGACTGGCGATTAGGAGCTGCTTACTTTGAGTCACAGCTTATCGATTATGATGCTTGTAGCAATTGGGG
>CAXBGV010000339.1:0-2509 GCA_963975235.1 uncultured Flavobacterium sp.
CCTTGCTGTTTTCTTAAGTAAATAAGTATTTAATTAGTTATTTTTAATTTTTATTTATACCAGCAGATTGGCACGTTTTTTCTATATTTGCCATGACCAGAAATAACAATTGTACATGCAAAAACTAATATACCTTAGTTTATTGATTACTGTAGGACTCTCAAACAGCTTATGTGCTCAGAGGGGACTTGCTCATGAAATAGGTATTATCGCTGGCCCAGTAGAACTTCGCTCAGATTATGGAGCACGAAACGACATTGGAAATAACTTTAAAAACTCCGGTTTTGGAGTGGGAATTGTACACTTCTTAAATTTTTCTTACAACCAACGCACCTTCAGCGAGGATACTTATTTTAAGGAACATTTTAAAATTAGAACAGAATTATCTTATAGTAAAACAGAATTACAACACTTTGGCAAATATGTTGAAGGAAACCCAAATTCCTTGGGTGTTCAGCAATTAAAAGGGATGTATGGTCAAACACGACTAATTAATTTTGGGATGCAATTAGAATACAGTTTTATAAATATCCATGATTTTGAAAGAAGCTACCGCACGTTTGACCCTTTTGTAAGTTTTGGAGCACAAGCAAGTAGTTATAAAACTGAAGCAAACTCGACTTTAGGCATATTAGGTACAACTGCTGCGACATTTCCTAAATATTTGACACCATCTGATGGACATCCTTACGGATTTTCGACAGAACAAGGAAAAACATTCTCTCTAGTTTCAAGCGTGGGCACACGATACAAATTAAACGCCATGTCTGATTTAATGGTTGATCTTAGGTTTCAATATTTTGATACGGATTGGATCGATGGTCTTAATCCTAACAGAAAAGTATATACCGAAAACAAAACAAATGATTGGCTAGTTTGGCTCAACGTAGGTTATATTTATTATCTGACCAACTAATATATTCACAAAAAATCCCAATTCCATTGGGATTTTTTTTTGTAAACACACCAGTTATCATTAACGAATCTCAAAAAAATCTATTCTAAAGCTTGTTGTAAATCGTTTAGTAAATCTTCGATATCCTCTACGCCTACACTCAAACGGACGAGGTCATCTGTTATTCCAACAGCCTTTCTTTTTTGTTCTGGAATTGATGCGTGCGTCATTAATGCCGGATGATTAGCCAAGGATTCCACTCCACCCAAAGATTCGGCTAAAATAAATATTTGCAACTTTTCTAAAAATGCTATTGCATCTTGCTTGCTTCCTGAGACAAAATCAAAAGAGACCATTCCGCCAAAAGCACTCATTTGCTTTTTCGCTATTTCATGAAAAGGGTGCGTTTCTAGACCAGGAAAATAGACCGTTTTTACTTTGGGATGCTTACTTAAATAAGCAGCAACTTTCTCCCCATTTTCACAATGTCTTTGCATACGTAAATGCAGCGTTTTTATCCCTCTTAGTACTAAATAACTATCCATAGGGCCTAATGTAGCACCAGTAGCAAATTGCTGAAAATGCAATTGCTTTCCTAATTCAGCCGACTTTGTGATCAAGGCACCCGCAATAACATCAGAGTGGCCTGCTAAGTACTTTGTTGCAGAATGCATAACCACATCAGCTCCTAAATCGAGTGGCCTTTGTAAATAGGGAGAAGCAAATGTATTATCTACCGCGAGAAGTATGTTTTTTTGGGACGTAATTGTTGCAATTGCAGCAATATCGGCCAACTTCATTAATGGATTCGTAGGTGTTTCGACCCAGATCATTTTAGTGTTTCCGTTTAATACTGCTGTAATATTGTCTAAATCGTTCATATCAACGTAGTGAAACTTGATGCCTGAATGGTTGTATATTTGAGTAAACATACGATAAGTCCCACCATACAAATCGTCCATGGTAATAATTTCGTCACCCGCTTTAAAAGAACGCATTAAGCAATCAGTAGCAGCAAGTCCCGATGAAAAAGCCAAACCTCGCGCACCATTTTCGATACTTGCTAACGCTTCCTCTAGCGCTGTTCTGGTGGGATTTGCTGAGCGACTGTAGCCATAATCTCCAACAGGTTTTCCTGGACTAGATTGTACAAAAGTAGAGGTTTGAAAAACAGGTGGCATAACAGCTCCTGTTGTTGGATCCTGTTGTTGTCCGCCGTGAATGACTTTAGTATTGAATTTCATAGCTATATGTTTTTGTTTTTCTTCTTTTTACTATTTTCAGGAGAGCAAATTCTACTTGCTTTTACTGCTATTTGTGCGACTAATTTAAGCGCCAGATATGACTTTTAACTAGGATATTCCTAGCCCTGATTGCCGTGGAAACCCGCTTGTACTAAGAGCTGTTTTTTACCAACAGCTTAGAGCGACCAACGGAAGCTCCTGAGATGTTTGAGTAAAAAAAGCTTTTAGCACAAGCGGTTGTAACAAAAGCAGGATAAAGCTCCTAAAAAAAGAATTACACTAATTTACGAAGCCCTAAAATTACGCCAAGATGAATTCCTTCATGAAAATTATTGAACGTCATGGCATCCTGTGCACTAGTGAGCACGTA
>CAXBGV010000340.1:0-2509 GCA_963975235.1 uncultured Flavobacterium sp.
TACTGTCCTGCCAGCTCTCTATGTAGCAAAAACCTGCGAAATTCCCATCTACTAATGCAATAACCGCATCCTTGTTTTCCATCTTTTTTTGGATGTATTCAGGTGTACGTTTAGCAATTCCGGTTCCTCTCAATAAGGCAGACGATTCTATCGTATCGCAAATAACTTGTGCGTACTTAAAATGTTCTTCCTGTGCTATAATAATGGAAATATTCATTTTAGAAGATGAATTTGTGGATTAAAAAATGGGATAATTTGGTTTCTAAAAATGGTTTTGCTATTATTCTCAAAGGTATGGAATAAATAACAAGGTATTGAGCAGTAACTAATTATGCTTAGTTTACTGCAAATTATTTGAATGTCGCTAGCATGCGCTAGTCCAATGACGAACGAATATAATTTCAAAACAGTGAAGGGTAAAATGAATAAAATAAAATAAAAAATAGTGGTTGCTATAATTACAGCATCCGCACTACGGGAGATGTAGCTATTTTATTTGTCCGTGAGGTAGAGATTGTATGTAAACTCTTTTTATTCATGATGCGAAAGTACATATAATTTTAATACACTGCATCAAAATTTAAAAATCTAACAAAATTTTAATGCAGTGTTATTTTATATGAGTATTTGATAAGTGTATGTTTTATCGTTTTCCCGAAAAATTATTTCGTGTAATAATATTTTTGAATTTTGCCTTTAAATCTTCAGCTGTATTATAAACCATTTGCTCATTAGAAGGAAATGGCATTGCTCTACGATCAAAAAAGGAGTAGTATTCATTGTCTGTCGCTCGTTTATCTCCTTTGTATGTTGCGTAGGTGTTTTCAAACACAGATTCGGTCGCTATTGGAAAAGATTCAATTAATCGATTACTTTTCAGATCAACAAAATTCACATTTGCAGCAATATGACAGGCTTTAAATTGATAGAATTCATAAATTCTAATCTGAATTGTTTTCAAATTATCAACTTGTATTGGCTTTCCAAGGCTATCTTTTATTGCTTTTCCTTTGCTATCTACTAATGCTTTTAGACCATCTTTTATTTGTTTCTCTTTGACAAATTCTTTCTCTTTTATTTGTTCTGCCGAAATATCAATTTGCTGAAAGTTAAGTATTAAATGATAATCATATGCCACTCCCTTCTGGACGTTGCTTTCAAAAACAGTCCATTTTTGATCTAAGCCATAGGTATCAAAGTTCATTAAGTCTCTTTGTAACTGTAACGGTATTATTTGATTGGTATCATTTTGCAATGATACTTTTACAAAATCGGTGCCTTTGTTTCGGGCCTCGTTTATCAAACTGTTAGTATCCTTATAGTTAGGACTTATTCGGTTTAAGTAGTCTAAATCATCAAAAGCTCTTCTAGCATTTTCCTTGTTTTTTGTTAATAGTAAGGCCTTACTATTAGTGTATAAGTAAGATGCTAGTTTTTGTTTACTGTTAATAATTTCAGTATTGTAGTTGCTAAAATTAAACTTAGCAGTCTTATTTTCATTATAAAATTGTAACGGAAGTAAAGGTGTTATTTTGTCCTGCCTATCTGCTAGTGCAACGTAAGTTGTATAAATTTTTTCTAAGTTTTGGGGATTAGCTTCTTGCTCCCAGAAACGAATTGAGTTTAAATCTCGTTCTTTTGCTTTAGCGAAAGCCTCCTCTAAAATATAAATATATTCTTTTTTTCCTTTTGCATTTTTATTGGAGCGCAATCCCTCTACAGCGCGATTGATGGCAGCATCATAATCTCCTTCGCTTAAAAGAGTTTGAGTATTCTTAATGCCGCAGGATGCGATAAATAGTACAAAAGCAAGCAAGAGTAGTGTTTTTTTCATGGCAAGTTATTTAAGCAAATGTATTTTATATAAATGAAGAATTCAAAATTGATGCCATAAAAAAACCACCAAATAAATTTGATGGTTTAAGTCTTTAATTGCTCAGTGATCTCGGGATTTAGTGTCCGGCGCCTTCTGTCTCTACTTGTAATATTCCTTGTTTTCTTAAAATCTTGGGACAATAAAATCCGTAAAATCCTAAATAAGCGAATCCAAGTAATGGAACAACGTAAGAGAAGTGCGTCCAAGTTATACCTAAAATACCATCGGCATGAGTAAGGTCATAATCGCAAATTTTTCCTTGAAGTAACGGAATTACACCACCACCAAGTATCATCATGATTAAGAAAGAAGACGCTTTCCCTGTGTTTTTACCCAAACCTGCAATAGCTAAATCGAAAATAGAAGGCCACATGATAGAAGCAAATAAACCACCAGAGATGATGAAAAATTTAGTATATGTAATGTCTGAAGTCATTAAACCAATGAACATCATTGCGACACCCGAAAGTCCAAATAGCATTAGCGTTTTTCCAGCATTTTTGCCTCCCACAAAACTTACGGCGATGAATAGTAAGATCCAAAGTGGATAAATATAAAATTCAGAAACGTCATGTCCTGCAAACATATTGGCGCCAATGATTACACCAAATGCAACCATAGGGACGATGAATT
>CAXBGV010000341.1:0-2483 GCA_963975235.1 uncultured Flavobacterium sp.
CACGTATTTTACCTTTTTTAATGGTGAAAGCTACTCCTTCTTTATCATATAACACCGTTCCAATGGTAGCTACAGGTACCTTTTGTCCTGCAGCAACATTCGCAGCTCCACAAACTATTTGTACTGGTGTACCGGTACCAAGATCGACTGTGGTTACTTTAAGTCTGTCTGCATCGGGATGTTGCTCACAAGTTAGTACATGACCAACAACTATTCCCTCTAGTCCTCCCTTTACAGATTGGTATTTTTCAACCATTTCTACTTCAAGTCCCAGATCAGTTAATAAAGCCGATGTTTCTTCGGAGTTCCAATCGATTTTGATGAACTGTTTTAACCAGTTATATGATATTTTCATTTGTCAATTTTATAAGGTTGCAAATATAAGGATTGCATATTGTAGTAAGAAACTATTTTTTTTGTTTTTTACCCTAAAACAATCCCGTTTGTGATGCATTCATATTTGAGATTTTACCCTTTTAATTCTTTAAAAATTACAAATAGTGTAAATATTTAATGTTAAAAAAACACATATGAAAATTTTGTGCTATAATTTGAAAAGATTGTGCTGTTTAAGTTGTTAATTTAAAGGTAAGTTTGAATAAATTAAAAATAGAGATAGTATGAGCAACGTAGCACAAAGACCTGATTTTAAGGCAAAGTATGATAATTATATCGGTGGAAAATTCGTAGCACCTGTAAAAGGAGCTTATTTTGATGTTTTTTCACCTATTGATGGACGAGTTTTTACTCAAGCTGCACATTCTACAAAAGAAGATTTGGAGCTAGCTGTAGATCATGCACATGAAGCATTCCAAACATGGGGAAAAACATCTTCTACAGAGCGAAGCATCTTATTGAATAAAATAGCACAAGTTTTAGAAGATAATTTGAGTTATTTAGCCGCTGTTGAAGCAATTGATAACGGAAAACCGATACGCGAAACAACTTATGCCGATATGCCATTGGCGATAGACCATTTTAGATATTTTGCTGGTGTTATTCGTGCTGAAGAGAGTTCTATTGCTGAACTGGATTCAAACACAGTTTCTATTGCTTTAAGTGAACCATTAGGCGTTATTGCTCAAATTATTCCATGGAATTTCCCAATATTAATGGCGGTTTGGAAATTAGCTCCAGCATTAGCAGCAGGAAATACTGTTGTTTTAAAACCAGCCGAAAGCACTCCAATCTCTATTATGGTCATGATGGAATTGATAAGCGATATTTTGCCTCCAGGAGTAGTAAATATCGTTAATGGTTTTGGTGCAGAGCTTGGTCGCGCTTTGGTGACTAATAAAAAAGTAGCTAAAGCTGCGTTTACAGGATCGACTACAACTGGTAGATTAGTGATGCAATATGCTACCGAAAATATTATACCCGTTACCTTAGAATTAGGCGGAAAATCTCCAAATATTTTTATGAAATCAGTTGCTGATCATGACGACGATTTCTTTGATAAAGCCATTGAAGGTGCTGTTATGTTTGCTTTGAACCAAGGTGAAATTTGTACCTGTCCATCCAGATTATTAGTTCATGAAGATATTTACGATAAATTCATGACTAAAGTCATCGAGAGAACCGAGGCTATTGTGGCTGGAAATCCTTTGGACATGGCAACAATGATTGGAGCTCAGGCGTCTTTAGTTCAAAAAGAAAAAATTATGTCCTATATAAAACTAGGGAAAGAAGAAGGTGCAGAAGTATTAACTGGTGGTGACGAAAATGTTTTTGAAGGAGATCACGCCGGAGGATATTACATCAAACCAACGATTTTTAAGGGGCATAACAAAATGCGAATTTTTCAAGAGGAAATATTCGGACCAGTTTTGGCGGTAACTACGTTTAAAACTACTGAAGAGGCTATCGCTATTGCAAATGATACGATCTATGGTTTGGGCGCAGGTGTTTGGACGCGTGATGCTCATGAAATTTATCAAGTACCAAGAGCCGTTCAAGCAGGAAGGGTATGGGTCAACCAGTATCATTCCTATCCAGCTGGAGCTCCATTTGGAGGATACAAACAATCGGGTATTGGTCGCGAAAACCATAAAATGATGCTAGGGCATTATCGCCAGACAAAAAACATGCTAATTTCGTACGATAAAAATAAATTAGGATTCTTTTAATTCATTGTTGTCAGTCATAAAGAGGTAAGTTTTTTAACTTGCCTTTTTTTATAATAGAATAAATGTAAACCCTAAATAGAAAACAATGAAAAGGATTGATGCGACAAAGGAGGCAATAGAACTAATTAGTGTTCTCAAGGAAAAGCACGGAGATTTAATGTTTTATCAAGCAGGTGGCTGCTGCGAAGGAACTCAGCCGCAATGTTTTGAAAAAGGAGGCTTTTATCAGCGCATGGGTGATGTATGTATTGGCACAATTGAGGATGTAGAGTTTTGGGTTGATAAAGATTTATATGAATATTGGAAACATGCTCACTTTACTTTAAAGGTTATTGATGCGTTTGGTGCCGGTGGTTT
>CAXBGV010000342.1:0-2482 GCA_963975235.1 uncultured Flavobacterium sp.
CTGCGGCCTCCTGCTCCCAAAGCAGGCGCGATAACCGAGCTACGCTACACCCCGTAACAATTTTCAATATATAAATTTTAAAATATAAAACTTTAAAATTATGCGGAGGGACAGGGACTCGAACCCTGGCACCGGTTACCCGATGACAGTTTAGCAAACTGCTCCATTACCACTCTGGCACCCCTCCAAGCTCAGAGAACGTGTCTCGTTTTGCGGTTGCAAATGTAACACTTCATTGCATTACTCACAACTATTTTGCTTCTTTTTTTTACTATTTTTTCACTTTATTTTAAAACAAGTTCACAATCAATCATATAGCGACAGATAAAAATACAGTTTTATATTCAAAAAATATAAACCACTATTCAAAATCGAATTTTGTTTAAAAAAGATTAAATTTGCTACACAAACTAACAATATAAAATCATGAACAAAAGAGTTGTCATCGTTTCTGCCGTTAGAACCCCCATTGGAAGTTTCATGGGAGGATTATCAACAATCACTGCACCTAGATTAGGAGCTATAGCGATTAAAGGGGCATTAGATAAAATTAACTTAGATCCAAATTTAGTAGACGAAGTCCTTATGGGTAACGTCGTTCAAGCAGGTACAGGACAGGCTCCGGCTAGACAAGCAGCAATATACGCTGGCTTACCTAACACTGTTGCTTGTACTACCATAAATAAAGTATGTGCCTCAGGTATGAAAGCAGTGATGATGGCTGCACAAGCGATCCAAGCTGGTGATGCTGAAATTGTAGTTGCGGGAGGAATGGAAAACATGAGTTTGATTCCGCATTACGTACACATGAGAAACGGAACCAAATTTGGTCCAACTACCTTAGTAGACGGATTACAAAAAGATGGTCTAGTCGACGCTTACGACAACAATGCAATGGGTGTTTGTGCTGACTTGTGCGCGACAGAATATGAATTCAGCAGAGAAGACCAAGATAACTATGCAATTCAGTCATACGAGCGATCAGCTAAAGCGTGGGAAGCTGGTAAATTTGATCAAGAAATTGTACCTGTTTCGATACCACAAAGAAAAGGAGATCCAATTATCATTTCTAAAGACGAGGAATTTACGAATGTAAAAATAGATCGTATACCAACTTTAAATGCTGTTTTTACTAAAGATGGTACGGTAACAGCTGCTAATGCATCTACAATCAATGATGGAGCTGCTGCTTTAATTTTAATGAGTGAAGAAAAAGCAGAAGCTTTAGGCTTAAAACCGTTAGCTTTTATTAAAAGCTATGCAGATGCTGCACAAGAACCTAAATGGTTTACTACTAGTCCTGCAAAAGCGCTTCCAAAAGCTTTAGACAAGGCTGGGATAACCATTTCAGATGTTGACTTTTTCGAATTCAATGAAGCTTTCGCTGTCGTAGGACTTGCAAACTCTAAAATTCTAGGCCTTGATAATGACAAGGTGAATGTTAACGGAGGAGCAGTCTCTCTTGGTCATCCACTAGGATGCTCTGGAGCGAGAATCATCGTGACCTTACTTAATGTATTAGAGCAAAACAATGCTAAAACAGGAGCTGCTGCAATTTGCAACGGTGGTGGTGGTGCATCTGCTATAGTTATCGAAAGAGTATAATAAAATAAAATAATTATAGATGTTTGGAATTTGCAATCTGGCTATAATACCACTTCGGTTTGAACCAAGTGACAAAAGCGAAATTGTTTCTCAAGTTTTGTTTGGAGAGCATTTTGAAATTTTAGAACAAGCACAGCAGTGGTCTCGTATTAAGCTACAATATGATTCCTACGAAGGCTGGGTTGACTCTAAGCAATATCAAATACTTTCTGAATCAAACTTCAACCAACTATCTAACGATGCTATAATCTTAAGTGCAGATTTAATTGAATACATTACAGGAGATAATAACATGTTATTACCTATTCCTCTGGGTTCCTCTTTGGCGTTTTTAAATCACAGCGATATTAATCGCACTAATTATGATTTTGAAGGAGGTAAAACACACGGTACAAAAGAGAAAAACCATTTGATAAACACTGCATATTTGTATCTAAACGCACCTTATTTGTGGGGAGGAAAAACACCTTTTGGTATAGACTGCTCTGGATTTACTCAAATGGTATATAAACTAAATGGTTACAAACTCATGAGGGATGCTTCTCAACAAGCAACTCAGGGAGAGCCGTTAAGTTTTATAGAAGAAAGTGAACCAGGTGACCTGGCATTTTTTGATAATGAAGAAGGAAAAATTATTCACGTAGGTATCATAATGGAAAACAATTACATTATTCACGCTAGTGGTAAAGTAAGGATTGACCGTATTGACCACCTTGGCATTTATAATCCCGAAATTAATAAACATACGCACAAGCTGCGAGTGATTAAAAAAATAATTTAAAAGTAAAAAACCTATCTCAGTGAGATAGGTTTTTTTATGCTTTGACAACACCTACATTCACGTACAACACCACAACCAGTAATACAACTACAATTA
>CAXBGV010000343.1:0-2464 GCA_963975235.1 uncultured Flavobacterium sp.
CAGCTGAACTAACTGATCCAATGTAATTTGTTCTTTGGGTACTACAGTACTTGCATTGCAAACGAGAACTAATTCATCCTCTAAAAACGGAATATATTGTATCGCCTTATTTTTAGACTGACCCTCTACAACTCCTAGATCAATTTCTCTAGTAACTAGAGCCTTTTCAATTTGTTCCGTATTATCATTTTTTACTACAACTTTTACCTCTTTAGATATCTGATGAAATTTTGCCAATACGGGAGGAATAACATACTGTGCAATGGTTGTACTTGCACCTAATCGCAAAGTACCACGCTGTTCCCCTACTAAAGCACTTAATTCAAAATCTATGGTTCGGTAAATAGCAAACATTTTTTTTACTTGCGATTCTAACACTAGTCCAGCAGTGGTAAGTACAACTTTATTGCCTGTCCGATCAAAAAATTTTATTTTATACTCTTCTTCTAATTCTTTGATATGCTTTGTAACCGCTGGCTGCGAGATAAATAATTCTTGAGCTGCTTTAGTAAAGCTTGCTCTTTGAGCCACTGTTAAAAAAACTTTTAATCTAAAATCCATTTTCAAAAATATTCAGAGGACGATTTACAGTAAACCATTATATTTACGTACAAACCATTCTGTTCCAAGACAAACTGCAATCAAAATCAATAACCAATACCAATCAATAATTGGGGATCTAGTGGTATTACTTTTTTGAATAGCTTGGTACTTTTGGTCCTGAATTAAAGACTGAATAAGTGCGTCTATTTGATTCGGAAAATACAACTTCCCTTTGGTTACAGTTGCTAACTGACTTAGTTTCTCAACATCTGGATTTACAAATTGTTTCTCAATATCAAAATCTAATATTTCAAATGATCCTGTATAAGTTGTTTTAGATGTTAATTCAGTAACCTTAAAGTTATAATTTCCAGCACCTAGACCGTCTAAATTTACTTTGTAGCTGTTACTACCTTTTAACAAATCATAGTTAGTGACTTTTTTAGTTTTGCTATTAACAACTGCGATGGATAGTAGAGCTTTGTCATCAAACTCATAATTTTTATTAAAATATTGTGCTGTTACTTCAATAGCATCTCCTGAGTTGTAAAAACTTTCATGATTAACAATTAAAGACTTTTTACTACCATTCGAAGCTAAATATTGGATAATTTTATCAATAAATAAATCAAATTTATCAAATGACTGCTGCTCTATATTGCTTTGCAAACGCCATTTCCAGATGTTCTCACCAAACAAATAAGCAGCACGTTTACCTTGATTCTCAGTAAAACTTAACAAAGGAGCGCCAGTATCTAGATTTCTAATTTTAGCCGATAGTAAAACAAAAGCATCAGTGTTGATTTGAATCTTGCCATATGCATTTTGCAAAGGAGGCAAATTATCAAAGCCCGTATTTTCGAGTGCAAATAAATTGAACTGGTTCTCAAATTTGGGTAAATAATCCTCTTTTTGAGTACTCATTTTAAAAGTAAAACTATTCTGAATTTGATTCAAAAATTCGAAATTAGTATTTGTACCTGTAACTATAAAAGTACTTAAACCTGCACTATTATTTAAATCCAAAACCGCTTTAAAAGCAGGAGTTGGTTGATACAAAATTAAAACACCGTAATCTTGTAAAGACTTAATTTCTTGTGGATTAACAACAGTTACTTTTCGCTGTGCATTAGCTTCGATTGCACGTTTTAAAGCACCAATATCAGGATGATTAATAGCTGTAACAATAGCCACATTTGTCTTTTGATCGATTACTTCAACAGCAAAGTTCTTTGTATTATTATAGGTGTTCTTTTCTTTTTCGAGAGAAGTAATAGTTGCTTTAAAAACCTGTGATCCAATCTTATTAGCAGGTAAAAGAACACTAACAACCATTGTGTTTTTTGATTTTGAGAAAGAAACATTTTCTTTCACAATAACACGATCGTTCTGAGCTATTTGTAAAGTTGCTATCACATTCTTATCTCCAGTATATTGTAAAAACACTTCTACTGGGAACTTATTCTTATAGAAAGCATATTTGTTTACATTCAGCTGGCTAATTTTTAAATCCAATACCTTAGTTGTATCTCCAAGAACAATAGGGAACACAGCATTATTAGCATCAAAACTATAGGTGTAATCATTACCTGTCGTCTGGTTACCATCTGTAATAACTATAGTAGGAAATATACTGTTTTTATTAATTACCTTGCTATCTTTTGCAACAGCATCAAGATTCGTTTGGGTACCCTTAAAATCAATTGTGTCTAATGGTTGGGCATCAATGTCAAATTGATATTCTTGAACCGCAAATTTCTCTTGAAGAGCAGGATTGGCTTGTAACGTTTTTAAAAGCAAGCTAGCAGTGCTATCTGCTTTTAGGTTCGAGATCGAACTCGAATTGTCTACTGCAATAACTAGAGGAGGTTTAAGGATCTCTAATTTAGTACTAGAAATAATAGGATTTATTAGCAATAAT
>CAXBGV010000344.1:0-2461 GCA_963975235.1 uncultured Flavobacterium sp.
TCATAAAATTAATTACCGACGGAAACTGGCAGCAAATTTTGGTGTTTACGCGCACCAAGCAAGGCGCAAATAAATTGACCGAAGCCATGATCAGTGCCGGTATCAAAGCCGCAGCCATTCACGGAAATAAGGGACAAGGAGCACGAACGAAAGCCTTAGCTGGTTTTAAAGACGGCACACTTACTGCACTAGTTGCTACTGATATTGCAGCACGCGGACTTGATATCCCCTTGTTGCCTCATGTAGTAAACTTCGAATTACCAAATATTCCCGAGGATTACGTGCACCGCATTGGTCGTACGGGACGAGCGGGTGCAAATGGTGAAGCAATTTCCTTATTTAGCCCTGACGAAACCGTGTTTTTACGTGACATCGAAAAGTTAATTGGCATGAAGTTACCAACCGAAAATATCGCTGGTTTCGAACCTGACCCGAACGCATCTACCGCACCTATCAAACAAGGTCAAGGTAGACAACAACGCAATTCGGCACCAAAAAAACCAAAGACGGACACCACCAGCAGAAGTTCTAATAACAGCTTCGGTCCAAGGCGCCCGGGTGCTAACAACGACAGACGATCTAGATAATTTTTATTTTAGGAGCAGAAAAATCGCTTTTCAGTAGCAATTCCCTCCCGCTATACATTACAATCCTCGTACGGGCTAAACACTAGCCCATACGAGGATTTTCATTGCTATCGGGGGTATAATTCACGATCGAAGTGCTAAATTTAATATTCTTCTAAAGGTAAATTTACGCTGATTTATGTACGTAGTGAAAAAAAATTGTTGTCAAGATCTATGTCTTTTGTAGAGACTCTTTCAGTATCTATCAAATTTTCTATATTTAAAATATAATATATTTATCTGTTGCTTAATCTAACAGGGTGTCAATATCTAAAAACTGTTCTCAATAAATTTTTTATCTATAATAAACCTAAAGTAACTGCATTAAGTTTTACTTTTGAAAAACAATAAATTAAAAAGTAATTTATGAAGTATGAATCTCTGCAAAAACTCTAATTAAATGGCAAGAATTACAAATCTTATTTTAATGTTTTTAATCAGCTCTTTAAGTGTATCCGGACAACATATTAGCGAAGATGCTTTACCCAGTTTTGTATTTGAAAGAGTTTTGTACCTTAAAGTTCATCAATCAACAGGATCCTCATTTGCTATTGAAAAAGATGGAAAGACATTAATATTAACAGCAAAACATTTATTTCCGAATGTAAAAGAAAATGATTCACTTGATTTTGCAATCATGAAGAATAAAGAATGGCAAACCATAAAAGGTATAGCGCATATTCATTCAAATTTAAATCTAGATGCACTTGTAATTGATTTAGGATATTCGTTTTTTAACAATAAAGAATATGATGACTTTCTAAAAGCATACAGCAATATTGCAATTGGTGATGACTGCTACTTTTTTGGGTACCCTCTTTCACTTCATACTATGATGAAACCATTTGAAATCGATGGCTATCCCTTACCATTAATAAAAAAAGCAATATTTTCAGGACAAATGGAAAATAACGGACTACTCAGCCCAATGCTTGATGGCAATAATACTCCAGGTTTTTCTGGTGGACCAATATTTATAAAATCGTTTGAAAAAGGAACAGGCAAATCAAAATGGTCTTTATTGGGGTTAATTTCAGGATACTATATTCAAACTAATACTTTGTTAACTAATCAGGGAAGTTGGTCATACAACGAAAATTCTGGTATTATATCTGTAAGTGATATTATTTACATAACGGAGATCATAAATAATATAAAGTGATTCTTACATTCAATAAAAACCCTAACACATTAATATTTAGTGAATAGTTTAATTTAAATAGAACTATTATCTTTAGAACTAAAAACATCAACTTAATTTTCGACAGTACATAAAAGTATATTATTGAATTTAACTCTACACTAGCTTCGTAAACCATCCAAATTAAAGTCAACTAAAATTCAAAAGTTTTGCAGGTATCATATTTTGAATCTTTTAATGCTTACAATAAAATAGATATGACTAAAAAACAAATCTTAAGCTATGACTAAGTTGTATTTTTATGTTTTTTTCCCTTATACAAAAAAGAGATCTGCTATATACTAAACTTGATTAATAGCCCCGATTGCAGTGACATCCTCTTGTATGGCGCGAGCAAATACAAGAGATATAACGAAAAGCGGGAGAAAAAGTTCTCATGGAAACCAATTGTTGTGCTCCAAAAAATAATAAATCACTAAAGCAAACAATGACCTCGATGAAATAAATAGATTCCTCTTTCTTCGGAATGACATAATAGTATGTATTTGTAGTTAATTCTAGACTACCCCAACCAGCCGTCACGATCTAAGCTTCGGTATTGGATAGCCTCGGCAATGTGCGATGAAACCACTGTAGGTGCTGCATCAAGGTCGGCAATCGTTCTGGCTACTTTTAAAATACGATCGTAAGCACG
>CAXBGV010000345.1:0-2452 GCA_963975235.1 uncultured Flavobacterium sp.
TTGGATCACCCCACCTATTTTTTTCTGTCTATTTGTTTCCATAGTGCAAAAATACTACTTTTAAACATTAAACAAACAATTTTTGAAAGCAACCTAATATTTCGGCATTTATTAAGAAGCTTTTTCCTGCTGTACACTGTATCTTTCCTGCCCAACCCCGGCAGGAAAGGATGCCGTTTCCATCAGGGCTAGGGCGTATACTGCTGCAAAGCGGAATACCTGAATCAAAAAAAGTAAAAAACAATTATCCAATGCAAAGACCTTCCTTTTCCATATACGATGCTTCTGCGGGCTCGGGTAAAACTTATTCACTCGTAAAAGAATATTTAAAAATTATTCTTACAGCTCGTAAAAACGATGCGTATCGAAACATTCTCGCCATTACATTTACCAATAAAGCGGTACATGAAATGAAAAGTCGAATCGTAGGAAGTTTGTCTGAATTTGCAAAGGACGAACCATCTCAAAAAGCAGCCGACTTGATGCAGGATCTTTCTGGAGATACAAGTCTTTCGGTAATTCAAATAAAAACCAAGTCGCAGCAAATTATTAAGCACATTATTCATAATTATGCTGCTTTTGATATTTCGACTATTGATAAATTTACACACAAAGTGATTCGTGCTTTCGCACATGATTTAAACCTACCAATGACTTTTGAAGTGACTTTGGATACAGATAATTTACTAATCGAAGCTGTTGATGCTATTATTGCACAAGCCGGCGAGGATGAAACGCTCACCAAGTTATTGATCGATTTTACCATGGAAAAAACCGATGATGACAAATCTTGGGATATTTCGCGTGAAATTCTCGAAACGGGTAAATTAGTGCTTAATGAAAATCACCGCTCCGAAATTAATAATTTCAGTGACAAATCTATTGCTGATTTTGTCGATATAAAAAAGAAATTAAAGGACTCTTGTAAAGTTTTGGAAAAAGATAATGCCGAATTTGCGCAAGCAGCTTTAACGCTAATTGAAAACAACGGTATTGATCTAAAATCCTTTTCTAGAGGAACGTTTCCGAATCATTTGATAAGTATTCGAGACGAAAAATTCAACCCGAAAAATAAAACTTTTAAGAGTGCTGAAGATATCGCTATCAATAAAGCAGCAAAAGATAGGGCATTAATAGAGAATTTAATTCCGGAATTAATTAGTGTTCTTGATACGATCTATAAAAATTTCGAAAAAAGAGATTTTTACAAAGCCTTTCTTAAAAACATCACACCGCTTTCATTGCTGAATACGGTAAGTAACGAGTTGGCAAAAATTCAGGAAGAACAAAATGTACTTTCAATTACCGAATTTAATTCGCTTATTCATCGCGAAATTCAAAATCAGCCTGCTCCTTTTATATATGAACGATTAGGAGAGCGCTATCGTCACTTCTTTATAGATGAGTTTCAGGACACTTCTGAGATGCAATGGCAAAATTTGATTCCGTTAATCGATAATGCTTTAGCAGGACAAGATGATTATGGTGATAAAGGAACTTTAATGATTGTTGGAGATCCTAAACAATCCATATATCGCTGGCGTGGTGGTAAAGCGGAGCAGTTTATCGACTTAAGTAAGGACAGTAATCCGTTTAGTAATCCAGATAAAAAGCTTGAGCATCTCGATAAAAACTATCGCTCTTACTCCCAAGTCATCGATTTTAATAACGAATTTTTCAAAATGCTATCAGGTGAATTCTCACATCCTGATTATAAAGACTTGTACGAAAATCATAGTCATCAAAAAACGAATGATAAAGTAGGTGGTTACGTAAACATTTCGTTCATTCCATCAATAGAAGAATCGACTGATGAGGACGATGCTTTAGATAAAACCGAATTATATGTTTTAGCGACCTTAAATACGATTCAAAAAGTTCTTTCAAAAGGTTTTGAATACAAAGACATTGTTATTTTGACTCGAAAGCGTGATCAAGGAGTTACTATTGCTAATTATTTGACAGAACAAAATATTCCGCTGTTGTCATCAGAAACTTTGATGATTCAAAATGCAACCGAAGTACGACTGATAATTCACCTTTTAAAATACTTAAAAAACAATGCCGACTTAGAAGCGAAAGCTCATTTTTTGCATTACATCGCAGATCATATTCAAGATCAATTAGCAGTTCACGATTTCATTGCAGAGGGAATGGAACATAAAAACGAAATGGATTTTGAAAATTGGCTCACTAGTTTTGATATTTCACTTTCGTTTCAAAACATTCGAAAAAAATCATTATATGAAGCTGTAGAGATTGTAATATCAAAATTTTTATCTCCTCAGGGTGTCAAGGGTGGTGGCGCTTACGTACAATATTTTCTTGATATTGTATTAGAAAGAGATGTTAGAAACCAAGCAGGGATTGCTGATTTTTTGAACTTTTGGGACAAGAATTCTAGTAAATTCAGTATTCCTTCCCCAGAGGGAAACAATGCAGTGCGCATCAT
>CAXBGV010000346.1:0-2452 GCA_963975235.1 uncultured Flavobacterium sp.
CCCAAATCTTGTATTTTACTTGCAACCCTAACGGAGAAGCCGAGGTAATTACTGTTTTATTGCGACAGGTAGGAAGCATTAAAAAATTAAAATTTGATATCGACTTCGCTAAACTTGCGATTAAAGGAAGGGCTTCAAAAGGAAATGTTGCCTCTAAATATCCAATAAAGAAAATCGAGATCAAAGAGAAAGGAATTTCGACCTTGCTACCACGAAAAGTGTGGTATGATGATACAGTACAACGCTTAAATGTTGATGGTAGAGGTGAACTCTTAGGTGAATTCAGACCAAGCGATAAAATTTTGATTATCCAACAATCCGGAAAATTGAAAGTGGTGGTGCCTGAATTGTCTACTCATTTCGAGACCGATATGGTTGTGCTGGAAAAATGGATTCCTAAAAAACCAATCTCGGCTATTTACTATGATGGAGAAAAAGAGCGTTATTATTTAAAACGCTTTTTAGTAGAAACAGAGAATAAGGAAGAAACGTTTATTACAGAGCATCCTAATTCACAACTCGAGATTGTATCTACAGATTACCGTCCCGTGGCAGAAATTATTTTCCCAAAAATAAAAGGAGTACAAAAAGAAAGTATTACTATTGATGTAGAAGATTTTATAGCAGTGAAAGGTTTCAAGGCTTTAGGAAACCAATTGACTACTGATAAGATCAAACAAGTAAATATGCTTGATCCTTTGCCTTACGAAGTCCCAGTAGAAGTCATTCCTGAGAAAATGACTAATCCAGGGGATATCGATGATACTGATGTACAACTTGATGATGACGGTCAAGTCGTATTATTTTAACTAAAAAAAAAGCTCCTGCGAGGGAGCTTTTTTTATGGTCTTTATTGCTTTTTCTTGTTGGCCTTCATATTCAATACTTCTACAAGTAAGGAGAAGGATATGGCAAAATACAAATACCCTTTAGGTACTGGAGTAACATGACTACCAAATACCAGTGCATTTGATAAATGCGCACTCTCTGTTATAAGCATGAAGCCAATTAAGATTAAAAATGATAATCCCAGAATTTGTATTGAAGGGTGCGTATTAACAAAGTTACCTACTGGAACCGCAAACTGCATCATAATTAAAACAGAGATAACTACCGCGGTAATCATGATATACAAGGCGCCAGGAACACCATTAGTCATACCCACTGCGGTTAAAATACTGTCAAATGAAAACACTAGGTCGATAAGAATAATTTGCAAAATAACACTGCTAAATGATTTGGTAGCGGCCTTTCCCAGCTCTTTCTCTTCCAAGCCTTTTTCATCGACTTTTTCACGAATTTCATTCGTACTTTTATAAATTAGGAACAAACCCCCTAACAGCAATATTAAACTTTGTCCCGATACTTGTGCACTCAACCAACTAAAATCGATTGTAAACCAAGGCTCTTTCATGGCTATCAAGTACGAGATCCCAAGTAGCAAAGCTATTCTCATAAACATCGCCAAAAACATCCCGATTTTCGTAGCTTTTTTGCGGCTTTCAGCAGGTAATTTTCCCGTTGCAATCGAAATAAAAATAATATTATCAATCCCCAAAACAATTTCAAGAAACGTTAATGTTAAAAGAGCAATCCAAGCATCAATATTTAAAAAAACTTCCATTTTTCAGTAATTTATTTCTGTTATGTGTAGTAGAGAACTTAATTAGATACTTTGGTCACGATACCTCTTTGTTTTTGATCGGCTCCCACCATCCCAAATTCAAAAGTGTAGGTATCTCCAGATGTGCTTAGTATTTTCATTCCAATCGATTGCTCTTCAGCCTTGTTTTTTGGATGTAGTTTTTTCAGTACATACTCACAATCACTAATCCATCTTATCGATGCAGTATCAATTTTACCTTCAAAGGTTTCGATTTCAATACTGTCATTTCGTTCAAACAGCGTTGTTTTTTTAACGCCATCCACCTCATATTCAAATTTGAATTTGCCGGTCTTAAAATCTTTGCAATTGTGTTCCTTGTTGTAGCACGAAACTACTAGGAAAATCAAGGGTACTAAAATAAGTTTTTTCATTTTTTTTTTGGAGCTTAATCCTGCTATCCGTTTCAATCTTTTTATCCTGAAAAAAATCAGGATAAAAAGGATTTTCACTGCTATCAGGGCTAGTTTATAATTGGCAACCTAAGGGGCTATTGTATTCTTATATCATATTTATCAAGTAGGCCTGGAATTCCATCTGCTGAGAATTTCGCCTTTCGCATTGGGTTAAATTCGGGATCGATTTTGTAATTGTATGCCGTTACAAAATTAACTTCTTTTAATTGCGTATCATTAAAAATGGCGTTCTCTAGATTACAGTTTTCAAAAACCGAATTGGATAAATTTGTCCCTATAAAACTCGCTTCCTTCAAGGAACAAGAATCAAAAGTTGTTTTGGGCATTTTTTTATTCGCAAAAGACGAGTAATCAAGAATACAATCGTTAAAAC
>CAXBGV010000347.1:0-2407 GCA_963975235.1 uncultured Flavobacterium sp.
AAATACAATTTAACACAGACAAAAATGTAGAAGGACATCAAAGAGTAGAAGCTTATTTTTCTGCTGAATTAGAAAAAGAACTAGCTCGTTTTGAAGAGAAAATAACTCGTATCGAGGTACATGTAGGAGATGAAAATAGCGCAAAACCAGGAATCAATGATAAACGATGTTTGATTGAAGTTCGTCCTGCAAAATTACAGCCTGTTGTTGTTACTGCTCATGCTGATACGGTCGAAAAGGCATTTCATGATGCACTCGACAAAATCAAGAAAACATTGAGCACTACATTCGATAAGCAAAAAACATATTAATTATAGTTCCGCAATGGAAACAACATAAAAAAGGACCACTTACTTCAAAAAGTAATGGTCCTTTTTCTTTGGACTAAAAACAGCTCAGGAGCAATACGAATTAGCTTATCATTTAGGATCGAACAATAAGCCAGCTAGCACTTCATCTCTATTATAAATATCGTCGTAAAAATATAAAGTTCCGTCTGTATCTTCCCAAGCGGTAAAATAGCCTATGTAAACCGGAATTTTGTTTTTGAGCGCATACCATTTTTCTTTTCCAGCATGCATGGCTTCATCAATTTTATGTGGATTCCAGTTAGGGTCGTCTTCCATTATTTTTTGCGCCAGTTCCGCTGGCTTTGCTACTCTAATACAGCCGTGGCTAAACGCCCTTTGATCTTTACTAAATAAATATTTGGAAGGCGTGTCATGCAAATAAATGGCATTCGAATTAGGAAATAAAAACTTTACCAAACCTAAGGAATTTTTAACGCCTGGCTTTTGACGTACATTGCCATTGTTCCATTCCATATTATGTGATGCCAGGTAATTAGGGTCTTTGGCTATAGCCGGCAATACCTCTTTTTGAATAATACTTGTGGGTAAATTCCAATACGGACTAAATACGATGTACTTCATTGGGGCACTAAAAATAACCGTTTTGTTCAGTGTTTTTCCGACCACGACATTCGATTTTAATACGATTTTACCATTCTTAAAATAAGATAGTTCGTATGACGGAATATTTACTTCAATAAGTTCTTTTGCTTTAGAGATGTCATTTGATATCCAGCGGCAACGCTCCATGTTCACTACCAAGGTCTTGATAAGCGAACTCACAGGTGTACTGAGGTAGTTAAGAGTAGATCCATATAGAAGTTTGTCACCATCTATTCCTCGCGTTTTCTTAAACTTTACGATGGCATCTGCTAAAGCGGGTTCGTAAATTAGACTTTTTGAATCGGTTTTTAAAAAGCCATCTAGAAACAATCGCTTGCGAACCTGCGCAATAGCAGCTAAACTATCGCCAATTTTTAAAGTTTTGAATTCAGCAGGCATCTTAATACTATCCCAACCTCCTTTTTTTTCAATTTCACGGTACTTTTTTAATTGATTTTTCAATAAATAATACTGACTAAATAGTGTTTTTTTGTTTTTTTTAATCACCGAAGGATCTATAAGTAAAGAATCGGTATAAGCAGCATACGATTGTTTTTCTCGCGGTAAAAACCACTCCATCTCGTTTGATTTTTCGGTTTCTAAACCATGGTAGACCTTATCAATATAAAAAAAGTACAAGGCCGTCGTCAGTAATTCTGAATTCGTGTCGGGTGTTTTAGTTTCTTTGGTGTTCTGATAAATCTGATCTATTTCAGTTCGGTATGGAATCTTAGTTTCAATGCCTTCTTCGGGCAAATTAATAATTTTGTTGTAAAAAATATTTGAAAATTCATTGGTACCGTTTTTATCGTACCATAAATAGTGGTACTTGTATTTGCGATACAGCTTGTTTACATCGAGTTGGTATTTTTGCAAAAGCGGATGTTTCTCAAAAAAGGAGGATACTAAAGTACTGTCAAAAGGAATTTTACTCAAATCTACTTTTTCGTTCTTTTGAGTTGACGCTAGATCATCAGCATTATTTTTTTTACATGACATACAAAGGAGTAGTAGTAAACTAACTAACAATAAGTAAGTTGTGATCGATTTTTTCATTCCTATGATCTGATTTTTTAGGAAGTAAAAATACTCAAAAACGGATACCAATAGCTTAATCGCTACCCTATTTTTAATATTATTGTTAAAATACTATCTTTACTTCCATATAATTATCAAATAGTTACTTTCTGAATTGCGCTATTCAAATTCTTCCATCATGAAAAATAATTTTGCCCTTTTACTGCTTGTTGTTCTATTGTCTTCTTTTAGTTCCTTTTCTGTGAATTCTGAAAAGGATAAACAAAAAATCAATCTGGTTCTTGATCAATGGCATAAGGCAGCTGCCGAAGCGAAGTTTGATGCATATTTCAATTTAATGACTGTTGATGCTATTTTTATAGGAACGGATGCCACGGAGAATTGGAATAGATCACAATTTCAAGCTTTTGCAAAAC
>CAXBGV010000348.1:0-2392 GCA_963975235.1 uncultured Flavobacterium sp.
GTAAATGATGCAGGTCTCGATCACAAAGTAATCGATTTGATTGATAGCTTGCAAAAAGCAAAAGTACTTAAGCTAAACGTATATGCTATGGTAAGTGCTAATCCAGAAAACCTAGATTTGTATTTGAAAAAAGGAACTTATAAAACAGATAACCTCGATGTTCGTTCTTTTAAAATGTACGGTGATGGAGCTTTAGGGTCAAGAGGAGCAGCTATGCATAAACCATATTCAGACAGTCATACGCAACTTGGAGCTTTAATCACACCAATTGCCGATATGAAAACAATTGCAAAAAAAATTGCCGCTTCTAATTTCCAACTTAATTCACATGCCATTGGTGATTCGGCTAATACAGTCTTGCTTAAGATTTATAAGGATGCCTTGACAGGTAAAAAGGACCGACGTTGGAAGATAGAGCACGCTCAAGTAGTAAGAGAAATTGATTTTGATTATTTTAAGTCAGGTATAATTCCGTCGGTACAACCTACGCATGCAACTTCAGATATGTATTGGGCTGGAGATCGTCTTGGAAAGGAACGTCTTAAAAATGCTTATGCTTATAAAAAATTGCTTCAAAAAGCGGGAGTTATTGCTTTAGGAACTGATTTTCCAGTAGAAGAGGTAAACCCGATGCTTACCTATCATGCTGCTGTAGCAAGAAAAGATAGTAAAGGCTATCCCGCAAAAGGATTTCAAACTGAAAACGCATTGTCTAGAAAAGAAACTTTGAAGGGAATGACGATATGGGCAGCGTTTTCAAATTTTGAGGAAAAAGAGAAAGGTAGTTTAGAAGTAGGTAAATGGGCTGATCTGGTAATCTATGATAAAGATTTAATGCAAATTTCAGAAAGTGAAATCTTAAACATGAAACCTGTAAACACCTACCTCAAGGGACAAAAGGTCAAGTAGATTAAAAGTAAATTAAAGATGAATAAGCCTGCCTCTAACTATTTGTAAGTGGCAGGCTTATTTTTTATGTCTTTTAGTTTCATTATTGTTGTATATTGTGTTTTTAGGTTTAAAAATGAAAGCATATATAGCTATTGTGTTTTATAATTATAACTTATATCACATCTTTGCTTTGTCAAAATAAGTAAAGTAATAAGTAATATATATAGTTATGTGCGGAATAGTATGTGCCTTTGATTTAAAACAGAATGCAGAAGCTTTAAGACCACAGGTATTAGAGATGTCAAAAATAATTCGTCATCGAGGACCAGACTGGAGCGGAATTTTTAGTAATGAAAAAGCGATTTTGTCGCACGAACGTTTAGCGATTGTTGATCCAGCTTCAGGAAAGCAACCGTTGTTTAGCGAGGATGGTAAATTAGTTTTAGCTGCAAATGGAGAGATTTACAATCATAGAGAGTTGCGTAAGCAATTTGCTGGTAAATATAACTTTCAAACAGAAAGCGATTGTGAAGTAATTCTAGCTTTATACAAAGAGAAAGGACCTCATTTTGTAGATGAAATGAATGGTATTTTTGGTTTCGCCATTTACGATGTAGATAAAGATGAGTATTTTGTCGCACGCGATCACATGGGGATAATTCCCTTATATATTGGTTGGGATCAGCACGGGACTTTTTATGTAGCTTCTGAGTTAAAGGCGTTAGAGGGTTATTGTACAAAAATTCAATTATTTCCTCCGGGACATTATATGACTAGTAACGATGGAGAATTTGTACAATGGTATAAAAGAGATTGGACAGAGTATGAAGCTTTAAAAGAGAACGAAACACACATACAAGATATAAAAGTGGCCCTCGAAGCTGCCGTTCATAGACAGTTAATGAGTGATGTGCCTTACGGGGTATTGCTTTCTGGAGGATTAGATTCTTCAATAACTTCGGCTGTTGCCAAAAAGTATGCTCAAAAACGAATTGAGTCTGATGATACAACAGATGCATGGTATCCGCAACTACATTCTTTTTCTGTAGGTTTAGATGGTTCGCCAGATTTAGCCGCCGCACAAATTGTTGCAGATCATATAGGGACTATTCATCACGAAATTAAGTTTACCATTCAAGAAGGCTTGGATGCTATAAAAGATGTAATTTACAACCTGGAGACTTATGATGTAACGACCGTAAGAGCGTCAACACCTATGTGGTTAATGGCGAGAGTTATTAAATCGATGGGAATAAAAATGGTTTTATCAGGAGAAGGAGCTGATGAGTTATTTGGTGGGTATTTGTATTTTCATAAAGCGCCAAACGCTCAAGAGTTTCACGAAGAAAATGTTCGTAAATTAAGTAAACTACACATGTACGATTGCTTGCGTGCGAATAAAAGTTTAGCAGCGTGGGGAATTGAAGGTCGTGTTCCGTTTTTAGATAAAGAATTTATGGATGTTGCTATGCGAATTAATCCACAAGACAAGATGATTAAC
>CAXBGV010000349.1:0-2390 GCA_963975235.1 uncultured Flavobacterium sp.
GAAAAAGATAATACTGTTCTTGTTATTGATACTAACCCTTAGTTTTGATTCCCCAAACGATGAAGCCTACACAGCAGGCGAGTGGTTTAAGTTTAGAATTCATTATGGATTTGTAAATGCAGGCTACGCCACATTAGAAGTAAAGGATGTGGTCCTAAACAACAAAAAAACTTTTCATGTTATAGGTAAAGGATACACCACGGGTATGTCTCGTTTCTTCTTTAAAGTTGATGATTTATACGAGAGCTATATTGATAAGGAGTCAGGGAATCCAGCCCAGTTTGTGAGGAAAATTAATGAAGGTGGGTATACAAAAAATCAAGAAGGCTTTTTTAATCAGTCTGCTAACAAGATTATAGTAAAAGACTATAAAAATAAGTCAGAGAAAGCGTTTGTTATTCCTAAAAACACTCAAGATATTTTATCAGCATTTTATTATTTAAGGAATTATCCAACCATTGATAATATCAATCCAGGAGAATCAATCGTGATTGATATGTTTTTTGACGATGAAACCACAAAATTTAAGTTAAAATTCATAGGTAGAGAGAATATTACAACTAAATTTGGAGTTGTGGCTGCAATGGTCTTTAGACCCTTAGTGCAGTCGGGACGAGTTTTTAAAGAACAAGAGAGTTTAACTGTTTGGGTTTCAGACGATGGTAATCGTTTGCCTATCCGTATTAAAGCTGAGCTAGCTGTGGGATCGATAAAAGCCGATTTAGATGCGTTTAAAGGGTTGAAGAATCCGTTTAAAATTAAAAAATAATGAACATTAGTGACAATGCAGAAGCTATTTTAAATGAAATAGAACATAAATATGAAGCTATAAACCAAAAGACAGAAACGCATCTTGAAGGTTTGCTTTGGTCTAAGCCAATAACCTATTGGGATTACATACAAACCGATGCTTTATTAGGTTTGCAAACACAAAGAACAACTCTTCCTGACGAAATGGTATTTATTATGTACCATCAAGTCAATGAGTTGATTTTTAAAATGATATTATGGGAAATTGACCAAATAGCGCACGCCTCAAATTTAGAAACTGCATTTTTTACGGAACGCGTTATGCGGGTGAGTCGTTACTTTGACATGCTTACTACTTCCTTTAGTATAATGGAAAACGGCATGGAGGTCGAGCAGTATATGAAATTTAGAAATACGCTAACACCAGCAAGTGGTTTTCAGAGTGCACAATACCGATTAATCGAATTCGCTTCTACAGATTTGATTAATCTAATCGATAATCGTTTTAGAGCAAAAATTGATAGAGATACGCCTTACGAGAATGCTTTTGAACATTTATATTGGCAAGCCGCCGGCAAAGATTACCAAACCGGAAAAAAATCGTATTTATTAGAAGAGTTTGAACGGAAGTACAAGGGTATTTTCTTAGGTAAAATGAAAGAATATAATTCGATCAATATTTGGCAAAAATTCAAGCAGTTGCCCGTTTTAGATCAAAAAAATCCGGAGTTAAGGAACGCTATGCGTCACTTAGATCATACTGTAAACATAACATGGGTAATGCAACACTTAAACGTAGCCATAAAATACATTGATCAAAGTGGTATGGGTGATGGTGAAGCAACAGGCGGAAGCGAGTGGAAAAAATACTTGCATCCTAAATACCAAAAAAGAATATTTTTTCCCGACCTCTGGACAGCGCAGGAAATTGCTGATTGGGGGAACTAAAAAATTAAAGTAAAATTAGAAAAAGAAGTAAAGTTTGAAACAATTATTCATAATCATCATTGTATTATTTACAATAGTAGCCTGTAATAAATCCAAAGAAGAATCTAATAATATAAGTAAAGTAAAAGCCGTGAAACGAATTGATAAGGATTCTGATTTCGGTTTCAATTTTGCTAACTTTAATGTTGTACAAGACACGGTTAATAAAGGGGACACTTTTGGCACAATCCTCAGCCGACAAAATTTGGGTGATCGTCGAGTTTATGACGTAGTCGAAAAAGTAAAGGATACGTTTAATGTTCGTTCCATAAGGCCTAACAAAGCGTATACGATTTTGAGGTCTAAGGATAAGCAAAATAAAATACAGGCTTTCATTTATCAACCCAATTCACTAAGCTATTACGTAATCGATTTTAGAGATTCTATTGTGTCTGCCTACAAAAAAGTAAGGCCAGTTACTATTAGAAGAAGAATGATTGGTGGAGTTTTAAAAGGATCTTTATCAGAAACTTTAGTCAATGCAGGTGTGCAAGCAGCTTTAGCTAGTAAAATGACCAAAGTGTATTCGTGGTCAATCGATTTTTTTAAATTAAAAAAGGGAGATCGTTTTGGTCTTGTTTTTACTGAAAGGTATATCAATGATTCTATCTATGATGGTGTAGAGGATTTAGAAGCATCATTTTTTGAATACA
>CAXBGV010000350.1:0-2337 GCA_963975235.1 uncultured Flavobacterium sp.
GGCATACAAAGCAGCTGGAATTCCTTCTGTAGTTGTGGGAGATCATAACTACGGTGAAGGTTCGTCTCGAGAGCATGCTGCAATGGAGCCTCGTTTTCTTGGAGTAAAAGCGGTTTTAGTGAAATCATTTGCTCGTATTCACGAAACTAATCTTAAGAAACAAGGTTTATTAGGGCTAACGTTTGCAAACGAATCAGATTACGATAAAATACAAGAGGATGACACTTTTAATTTTATAGATCTAGTTGATTTTGCTCCAGCTAAACCATTGTCGATCGAACTAGTGCATTCTGATGGTTCTAAAGATGTGATTTTGGCAAATCATACTTACAATGCCGGACAAATAGGCTGGTATGTTGCAGGATCAGCATTAAACTTAATTGCAGCAGAAGCGTAAAATATTGATTCTTATATTTATTCAAAAGTGCGTTGTAAAAACTCGCACTTTTTTTGTGTTTTAATGTTTGTTAAAATCACTATAATTAGTTGTTAAAATAACCATATTTTTCGAAAGAATGGCTATTTTCGCTTTTGGGTAAGGTAGTAGGATAAACAGTTCGTTACCTTCTGAGATAAATGATTGCTTTTTTAAATAAAAAGGTGTATTATTGTCTGTAATTCAGGTTGATAGGTTAAAAAAAAGTTTTTATGAAGTATAATAATTGGATTTTAGGTGTATTGTTTTTAGTTGGTTTTACAGCTTTTTCTCAAGAAAAATATATAAAACACACGGTTGCAAAAGGGGAAACCATTAGCAAAATCGCACAGCAATATCAAATAAAAGCCAATGCTATTTACGACCTTAACCCTGATGCACGTAATGGAATCAAGTTTAAATCGACACTTTTAATCCCTAATTCGACTAAAGAAATAACTAAAGCCACTGCAAGCGTTTCTGCAAAAAATAGTAAAAAAATACACGCTGTACTTCCTAAGGAAACAATTTACGGCATCGCAAAACAATATGGTTTATCAGTTGCGGACTTATATAAGGAGAACCCAACCTTGGAGAAAACAGGTTTGCGAAAAGGGGGTAAGATTACAATTCCAGTAACTGAGACTAATGCTGTCCTAGTAGCGCAAAGTAAAGCTTCTGTAGATAAAGTTCAAAAGGAATCAACGGTTGTGGTGCCTCAAGAAAATAGTAGAGCTACAATTGTTCGTGAGGTACTCGCTAGTGAAACTAAATATGCTATCGCTCGAGAATACGGGATTTCAGTAGCCGAAATAGAGGCTGCGAATCCAGTTTTACTTAATGAGCCTCTAAAAATTGGACAACAATTAGTTATTCCTTCTAAAATAGAATCTTCGACAACTGTGTCAACCCTAGCGCAATCTAATACTCCAGAGCCAGCTGCAGTAGCAAAACCAATTTTAATCGATAGAGATTTCTGTAGTTAAGGCCGAAGTTGTTTCTGCTACCGTAGCTTCTTCTGAGATGCCAGAAAATGAGGTGGTTCGTGAAGTTTTGGCTAAGGAAACTAAATATGCTATAGCAAAGGAGTATGGTATTACTGTAGCAGAATTAGAAAGACAAAATCCGAAAATAAAAAACGGATTACCAGTTGGTTTTCAACTTACCATTCGCAGTAAAAAACCAATCGAAAATAAAAATGCTTTTGTGGTGAAAGATGTCATTAGTAGCCCTAATGTAGATACTAATTATGATGTAAAAGCATTTCACGGAACCGATTTTTTAGATCAGTTAGTGTCAACTGCATCTGAGAATATTGGTACTAGATATAGATCAGGCGGCACAAGTAAGGAAGGGTTTGACTGCTCTGGTTTAATGTGTACCACCTTTGGAGCTTTTGATATTGATTTGCCAAGAACTTCTTTTGAACAGTCTCAATACGGAACTAAAATTAATAACGAAGATGCTCAAAAGGGAGATTTAATCTTTTTTAAGACAAACGGTCGTCGTCAAGTAAATCATGTAGGAATGGTGGTTGAGGTAAGTAATGGAGATATAAAGTTTATCCACGCATCAACAAGTAGCGGTGTCATTATTTCATCAATAAAAGAAAAATATTACAGTAAAAGAGTTTCTCAAATTAATCGCGTGCTCTAAAAATAGCAGTAGCTTAATTACAAGTCATAAAAAAAACTCTCAAGATATTTTCTTGGGAGTTTTTTTGTGGTAGCTATTCCTGCTGTCGTTACACTCTTATTGGTTCTCTTGCTTTTTATTTAGCCTATAAAGGAGCTTCTTTTAGTCGTTCTTTCTAGTCTATAAAAATGCAAGTTCACTTCAATAAGGAGTTTTACTCCCATCAGGGCTATTAAAAAGCAATGAGTTTTGACTTATGTTTGTCTAACCTAACAATTAATCTTTCT
>CAXBGV010000351.1:0-2333 GCA_963975235.1 uncultured Flavobacterium sp.
AGATCAGGTTTTAATTGGTCTTGACCTTCCTGTGGGTAAAAAGCAGCTCGATGTTTCGGCCGTTTACCCAGATGGAACAAAATTAAAAGATGGATACTCTGGTCTAACCACAATTGTCAAAAATGGGCAAATAAAACTCAAAACTGACTTTGACATCGTCCTACTTGAAAAAAAATAGAAGCAATTAAGAAGCACAAATCAAATCAGGTTTGTGCTTTTTTTATTTGCACCTATTTCCCTGCTATCACAAAAATATATATGCCTAAAATTGTAACTTTTTGTAAAAATAATCGTCTAATAAAGGAACCAAACCTTTACTATGAACTTTCTAGAAAACTACGAACCTTTGCTAAAAGCTTTCTGGTACATTGCGCTACCTGTTAGTTTATTTTTTGCACTTCAGACCATTATGACCTTTGTAGGTTTAAGTGATGGCGAAACCGATATGGATTCAGATACCGGCGACAGCGACCTGCCTTTCGAAATCTTTACGCTACGTAATTTAATCAACTTTTTATTGGGTTTTAGCTGGACAGGAATCTCCTTTTACGACAGTATTACCAATAAAATGATTTTGATAGCTATTTCGGTTGGCGTAGGCTTACTCTTTGTAGGTTTCTTTTTTTTGATGATCAATCAAATTTTAAAATTATCAGAAAACAATAGTTTCAAAATCGAAAACACATTGGATAAAACAGCCGAAGTTTATTTAAGTATTCCCGCAGCTAAAACCGGAAAAGGAAAAGTAATGATTAGCATTAATGGTGCTTTTCATGAACTAGATGCCATGACCTTATCCTTAGAGAGAATCCCTACCAACGCTTCTGTAGTAGTAGTTGGCATCGAAAACAATCTTTTAATCGTAGAAAAAAATTAAACCTAAATAAACCATGACTGAAATTATTATTATTGTTGTTGCTGTTTTTATCATTTTTGTAACCTTCCTAACGCTCATCTCTCGTTACAAACGATGTCCGTCAGATAAAATCCTGGTCATCTATGGTCGTACAGGTGGTACATCTGCAAAGTGTGTACATGGTGGTGGTGCCTTTATTTGGCCTGTAATTCAAGACTATCAATACTTAGATCTTAAACCCCTATCTATTGAAGCGAATTTAACGAATGCTTTATCGCGTCAAAATATTCGTGTCGATGTTCCTTGTCGTTTTACCATTGCTATTTCGACAGAAACAGAAAGTATGAACACTGCTGCTGAACGTTTATTAGGACTTTCGCCTGAGCAAATTCAGGAACTAGCAAAAGATATTCTTTTTGGACAATTGCGTTTAGTTATTGCCACCATGACAATCGAAGAAATCAACTCTGATCGTGATAAATTCTTGGATAACATTTCTAAAAACGTGGATTCTGAATTGCGTAAAATTGGTTTAAAACTAATTAACGTAAACGTTACGGATATCAAGGACGAGTCAGGTTATATCGAAGCTTTAGGAAAAGAGGCTGCTGCCAAAGCAATTAACGAAGCTAAAATTTCGGTTGCTGAGCAAGAGAAAATTGGAGAAACGGGTAAAGCTATGGCTGACCGTGAAAAAGACGTTCAAATTGCCGAAACACATAGAGACCGTGATGTGAAAATTGCGATTACTAATAAAGACCGAGAAGTATCTATCGCTGCCGCTTTTAAAGATGAAAGTATTGGTAAAGCTGAAGCGCAAAGAGATACTCGTGTAAAAACATCAGAGGCAAATGCCATTGCAATAAAAGGAGAAAACGAAGCTAGAATTGCGTGAAGCAGAAGCATTGAGAACCGCTTTAGCATCTGAAAAAGTACAAAGTGCTCGTGCATTAGAAGAATCCTATGTTGCAGAGCAAAAAGCAGAAGAAGCACGTGCCGAGAGAGAACGCTCTACACAAAATGCCAATATTGTAATTCCGGCACAAATTGCAAAGCAAAAAGCAATTATTGATGCACAAGCAGAAGCTGAAAAAACAAGAGAGCTAGCAAAAGGAGAAGCAGATGCTATTTTTGCAAAAATGGAAGCAGAAGCAAAAGGTTTATATGAAATCTTAACGAAGCAAGCCGAGGGTTACAAAGAAGTAGTAAGCGCTGCTGGTGGTGATCCTACCAAAGCATTCCAATTATTGTTAATCGAAAAATTACCAGAATTGGTTAAAACACAAGTAGAGGCAGTTAAAAATATCAAAATTGATAAAATCACCGTTTGGGATTCAGGAAACAATGGCGATAACGGAGCAGGATCAACCGCTAATTTTGTTTCTGGAATGATGAAAACCGTACCGCCATTGAATGATTTGTTTAATATGGCTGGTTTGAACCTACCTACTTATTTAAAAGGTGAAGATAAAGCAGA
>CAXBGV010000352.1:0-2232 GCA_963975235.1 uncultured Flavobacterium sp.
TAAAACTAGGAAAGGAATCACAATTAGCAAGCAGGGTAATTGTGGGCGGTGGTTTTGCTTATGGTAACAGCGACGAGATGCCGTTTATCAAGCAATTTTTTAATGGAGGTACTAATAGCATCAGAGCCTTTAGAGCTCGATCAATAGGTCCAGGTACATTTGATGGCTCGACAACAAATACCGGAGGTTTTCTAGCTGATCAATCAGGCGATTTTAAACTAGAGTTCAATACTGAGTATCGTGCTCAAATTTACGGACTCGTAAAAGGGGCTTTGTTTTTAGATGCGGGTAATATTTGGTTACTCAAAGAAAATCCTGATAAGCCAGGAGGTAAATTATCTAAAGACTTTATGAAAGAATTAGCTGTAGGAGTTGGTGCAGGTTTGCGTTTTGATTTTTCGTTCCTTGTTTTGCGAACCGACCTTGCTTTTCCTATTCGTAAACCTTTTTTAGCTGATGGGAATCGTTGGGTACTAGATAAAGTAAGTTTTGGTAATAGTGCTTGGCGTAATGACAACCTCGTATTCAACTTAGCAATAGGATATCCATTTTAATTTAAGCCAGTTAGAAGATAAATAGGTGTTAGAAAAAAACATCATTAATTACACAATACGGAAAATAAAATAATAAAACCTATCAAATAAACAGTATAAAGCTCTTTTTTTATCAAATTATTACTTTATTCAATTATCTTTGGACCAAAATAAATGTACTATGGAAGAATGTATTTCAGTTTTTGACATGCTTAAAATAGGAGTTGGACCGTCTAGTTCGCACACCCTTGGGCCATGGCGTGCAGGTGAACGATTCCTTGCTGAATTGCGTAAAAAAGAGTTGCTTTCGACTATCGACCAAGTAAAAATTGACCTATACGGCTCACTTTCACTAACAGGTACAGGCCACGCCACAGATTTGGCTGTTATGCTAGGACTTAGCGGGCAAGATCCAGAGTACATTCCCGTTGACAACATCGATGGTATTATAAAAACAATAAAAGAACACAAGCAAATTAAGCTTGGAGACGAATTCACAATCCCTTTTGATCCTACTACGGCTATAGTATTTAACAAGGAGTTTTTGCCATTCCATTCCAACGGGATGACCTTTACGGCTTATAGCAACTCCATAAAAAAATATACCGCAACCTACTACTCTATTGGTGGTGGTTTTGTGGTCAAAGAAGAGCGTATCAATGCCAAGAAAAAAATAGCTATCAAATGTGCTTTTCCTTTCTTGATCGAAAAAGCGACAGAACTGCTTGACTTTTGCAATAGCGAAAACAAAAAAATCTCTGAAATCGTTTACGAAAACGAAAAATCCATGCGAACAGAAGCGGTGATTCATAGCGAATTAATGCGTATTTGGAACACCATGCTCGAGTGTATGTACATAGGCTGTCATACCTCTGGAATTCTACCAGGCGGACTTAATGTACGCCGCAGAGCCTTTGATATGCACCAAAATTTGATTGGGTTATCTAATTACAATAGTCCACAAACTTGGCTGGAAGAAATTAGAACTACTGAGGTAAAGTTTCGCCAAATCCTAAAATGGGTTAGCTGCTTTGCACTAGCAGTAAACGAAGTTAATGCTGCATTAGGACGTGTAGTCACAGCGCCTACAAACGGTAGCGCAGGTGTGATTCCGGCAGTTTTAATGTATTATTTAGTGATCGAAAACCATCAAGCGGGCGAAAAGGAAATTAAACAGTTTTTACTAGTGGCTGGAGAAATAGGAAGTATCTTCAAGAAAGGGTCAACTATATCTGCAGCAATGGGCGGTTGCCAAGCCGAAATAGGCGTTTCATCTGCTATGGCCGCTGCCGCTTTGTGCGAAGTTATGGGTGGAACACCAGAGCAAGTGTTAATGGCTGCCGAAATCGCCATGGAACACCACTTAGGACTTACCTGTGATCCAATTGGGGGCTTAGTGCAAATTCCGTGTATCGAGCGCAACACTATGGGCGCTATAAAAGCCATTAATGCTGCCGAACTAGCCCTAGAAACCGATCCTAAGAATGCCAAAGTACCACTAGACAAAGTGGTTAATACCATGTGGGAAACGGCAAAAGACATGAATAATAAGTACAAAGAAACCTCAGAAGGCGGTTTAGCTATCGCTGTGAACATGGCCGATTGTTAAACGTATCTTTTTCTTTCTATTTCTAAAATAACCTTTCATTTTTTTGGTTTGGGCGTGCCGCTACTTCCATTTCATTGCAGTAGCGGCAGG
>CAXBGV010000353.1:0-2230 GCA_963975235.1 uncultured Flavobacterium sp.
TACTAAACTATCATAAGCAATAATGTTCGAGTTGCCCGTACCCGCATCGACTAATAAATCTTGCTTTTGCAATGCTTTTAAGTTTTCCTTTAAATTGTTGGCAAGTTCATCGCTTAAAAAATGTTCACAAATACCTACTCGATTCTCTATATACGAGGCAATCAAAGCTTCAAAGCTGTTTTCCATGGGAATTACGTCGACCTAAAGTGATGCCAACAGGGCAAGGTAGACGAAAAAGATTTAGAAAAGCTTGTTTATGCACTAAAGTTACTCCCGAGAGTTGACGACAATAAAAAAAGGACTCAGTCTTGCGTCTGAATCCTTTTTAAAATGGAACTTATAATTGTTATAATTTACTAATAAAACTGCCGTAAATATCTTTAAACTGATATCCTTCGGCTATTCTATCTTTACTTAATTTGTTGTATTCTACTAAAGCCCAAAGTATAAACTCTTTCATAAAAAGCTGATCTTCTTTTGGTAATTCAGGCTGGTATTTCTTGATTAAAATATCCAGTGGAACAATTGCTCCAAGAATACGTGCATACTCCTCGTCAGAGCTATCGTCTAAAAGCTCAAAACCACTTTCAGTAAAAAACCATTCAATCAAATCAGAGTAAGCTGTTTTTTCGTTTGGCTTTTCTAACTTTTCAATTTTAGGAAAATATCCTGGAAAGAAAGTATGAATTGCTGATCCAATAAGATTTTGTGCTACAAATGCAGCTCCCTCCTGCTCTCCTTCATACACCAACTCTACTTTACCGGTGATGGCAGGAATGATACCCATAAAATCAGACAAGCGAACCGATGTTTTATCAGCACCTGATTTTAGTGCACGACGCTCAGCAGTACTAAGTAAGTTTTCATACGCTGTAATACTCATACGAGCACTCACACCGCTTTTATTGTCAATATATTCGCTATCGCGTGCTTCAAAACTAATTTGCTCTAACAAGTCTTTAGCTAATGAAGGCACATAAACAGTCTCACTTTGCACTGAATCTAGTTTAGCTTCCTGTGAGGTAATAGTTCTTGCAATAGCGACAGTTTCTGGATAATGGGTTAAAATTTGCGAACCTATTCGGTCTTTTAACGGAGTAACAATACTTCCGCGGTTGGTATAGTCCTCTGGGTTTGCTGTAAATACAAACTGCATATCTAAAGGCATACGCAATTTAAATCCACGAATTTGTATGTCACCTTCTTGTAAGATATTAAATAATGCTACTTGTATTCTGGCTTGTAAGTCAGGAAGTTCATTAATAACAAAAATACAACGGTTGGCACGTGGAATCATTCCAAAATGAATTACAAGGTCATCAGCATAGGATAATTTTAAATTTGCTGCCTTGATAGGATCAATATCCCCAATTAAATCGGCTACAGTTACATCAGGAGTAGCTAATTTCTCAAAAAAGCGATCAGATCGATGCAACCACGAAATAGGTGTTGCATCACCATCTGCCTCTATTGTATCTTTCGCAAATCTTGAGATAGGGTTAAAAGGGTCATCATTTATTTCAGATCCAGTTACAAACGGAATGTATTCATCTAATAATTCGATCATTTTACGGGCCAACCTCGTTTTGGCTTGCCCGCGCAAACCTAATAAATTAATATTATGACGAGATAAGATTGCACGTTCTAGTTCTGGTATTACCGTGTTTTCAAAACCATGAACACCTTCAAAAGTAGGTTTTCCTGTTTTTATTTTGTCACGTAAGTTAGCACGTAATTCTTCCTTTATAGATTTCGATTTATATCCTGCAGCTTTTAGTTGGCCTAATGTTTTTATATTTTCTATTTTCATCTTTTAGTTTTAGTGTAAGCGAGTTGAATTAATTTGTAATACTAATGCACTTACTATGATATTTTAGGTGTAATTCTATTTACTTAATTCTTTTTTTTCTGTTGGTTTCATAATCCTCAAAAATCATTTCACCAAGTCCTTTTAGTCCCGTGTAAAAGGCCTTACCTTGATTTGCTTCGGTAAATTTATTCACAAACTTTTGTAAATAAGGATCGCTAGCGATCATAAAAGTGGTTATCGGGATATGTAACTTTCTCGCCTGTTGTGCCTGCGTATAACATTTATCTACAATGTATTCGTCTAGACCATTACTATTCATATAATACGTACCGTCTTTCTCTTTGACACAGCTTGGTTTCCCATCTGTAATCATAAAAATTTGCTTATTGGTATTGCGTTTTCGCCTTAACAAGTCCATAG
>CAXBGV010000354.1:0-2223 GCA_963975235.1 uncultured Flavobacterium sp.
CAGGCAACAATTTTGGAACAGGCTAATGTTGCTTTGAAGAATTCCTTAAAAGAGTTGCAATCAAAAAACCTGATTATCGAGGAGCAAACAAGGGCTTTGCTTCAATTAGATGCTGCTAAAACACGGTTTTTTGCTAACGTTTCACACGAATTACGAACACCACTTACGTTGATTCTTTCTCCTCTAAGCACGGCATTGAACAGTCAAATACTTGATGATAAAAATAAAGCCTTGATTTCACTTGCCAAAGAACAAGCCAATCAATTATTAGGACTCGTTAGTGAAATACTCGACTTAACAAAATTAGAATCTGGTAAAATGAAGGTCAAGGAAGAACCAACCAACGTCTACCAACTAATGCGACGGCTCATTTCAACTTTTGAATCTTATGCCAAACAAAAAAATATCAATTTAATATTTGAGTTTGCCAAAAATATGCCGCATGGCTTAATGTTGGACAAATTGAAAGTCGAACGAATATTCAATAATTTAATATCCAACGCCTTAAAATTCACTCCCATTGACGGAACTATCACCGTAACAATAAAAGACAAAATTTACGACTGGCTAATAGAAGTAACAGACACTGGAAAAGGCATCCATCCAGATGATTTACCCCATCTTTTTGACAGGTTTTACCAAACTAACCAACTGGAATCACCAATGGAAGGCGGTACAGGTATTGGTTTGTCTTTGGCAAAAGAATTGGCAGTGGTATTGCACGGAGCATTATCTGTAAATAGTACATTAGGTAAGGGCGCCACTTTTACCTTGACTTTACCTAAAAAAGAAGTTATAGGCTATATAGACGATAGCATGACTAATGCCCCTATTATCACAAACAAAATATCAGTTAACAAACTCAATATTCACGGACAACTACAGCATGATGTGAACATGAATAAGCCCACTATTTTAGTGGTTGAAGATAATTATAGTTTGCGTTCTTATTTACAATTTATTTTATCAGAAGATTTTCATGTACTAACTGCCGAAAACGGGCAGGAAGCACTTATAATTTTAGATCAAATCTCGGAAGAAAAAAAGGATATGCCAAATTTAATTATTTCTGATGTAATGATGCCTGTAATGGATGGCTTCAAATTATTAGAAACCCTTAAAGCGAATGAAAACTTATGGATGATACCTGTCGTAATGCTTACCGCAAGAGTAGAAATTGAAGATCGACTAACTGCATTGCGTATTGGCGTTGATGATTATTTAACAAAACCCTTTGAAGAAGCGGAATTGTTTGCGCGCATTAAAAACTTATTGAATAATGTTAAAAAGCGTAAAAATACAACCCCTAAAAAGCAGGAGGCTATTAATAGCATATCAAGTGAAACACATCCATCCGATAAATCAACGCTCTGTATTCCCGATCAGGAATGGCTTGCCAAATTAGAAGAAAAAGTAAAATCAAATATTAGTAATTTCAATTTGTCTGTCGATGCACTAGCAGATGAATTGTTTATAAGCCGTGCTCAATTTTTTCGTCGTGTACAAGCGCTAACGGGTATGACCCCTTTGCAATATATAAAGGAAATTAGATACAATTTTGCAAGAAATTTGCTTGAGACTAAAAATGTGAGTAGTGTTAAAGCTACTTCTCATGCCATTGGAATAAAAAAAGTACAATATTTTTCAGAAAAATATAAAAAGCGCTTCGGAAAATCTCCTTCTGAATATTTAAAATAATCTTCCCATTCGTCCATCTTTATCATAAAATAGCCATCATTATATCGAGCTAAAGTTTATACAATTTTAACAATGAGACCATTAAGGTGTATTATGATACTAATGAGGTGCACAAAATACAAATGAGTTGTATAAACGAGATTTTTAGATCAGGTATTTCTACAATCTTTGTAATGTTAAAATGGGGAAAGCCGAAAACCAACTAGAGTAGGCACTAATAATAATCTGATAAAAATGAAAACTACAACTAATTTTTTTACACTTCTATTTATTACTGCTGTTTTATCAACCACATTGAGTTGTAAACAAGAGAATAAAAATCCTGAAAAAGAAGACATGCACAAATCTGCCACTTTTGAAGAACTCGGACAAATGAACCGAGATTTTGCAAAAGCTATGAATGCACGCGATGCTCATACAGCAGCAAGTTTATATGATGAGAATGCATCTATTTTACCACCCAATGAACCTATGGTTACAGGACGGGCAAATATCGAAGCCTATATGCAAGGCTTTCTAGATGCT
>CAXBGV010000355.1:0-2189 GCA_963975235.1 uncultured Flavobacterium sp.
CTAAAGGTTTGTTTTGAAATTGTATCGCTTGTAAGCTTTTAAGTAATTCAAACGGAAGAAAAATACGAGTACCCGATTGATCTACTTTTGTGCCAAAAATGATACTTGTACCAAGTTTTTCGTAAAAATGATTATCAAAATAAGGGTATAAAATAGAACGGTACGTTATATCTGTATCTGACTTTTTAGTTATAACAGTGCTGCCAAGGGTTTTGTTAATGATGTCTACCACCATTGAGGTACAGTTTTTGTCAATAAATTTATACGTATAATGACTGTCTCCAGAGGCCAATGCGGTTCTAAGGTTGTCAAACAATTGCTGCTTAGCACTAGTAGAAATAAGTAGCTCTTGCTCATACACAGATCGCTTCTCGTAGGTGTACTCATTGATAAAGTCGCTATAATTGTGAGCCACAGCAAAGTACTCTAAATCTCCTTTTGCAAACTTCGGAACGAAGTTAGGTGTGTTAAAATCAAATGCGCCATAGTTAAAAACTGCATCAATATAGTTGTCAGGATCTGAAATTCGAATAGCGGTGTGTCCAAAAAGCGAGTAAGACTCGTTTCCTGTGCCGCATGTAATAACACTTACACGACTGTTTTGAGATAGCATCCTAGTTTGACCAAAACCAAGTGACGTGCCTAAAAATAGGAGTAGAACAAATACCGTTTTTGCGGTTACAGAAGTAATTGAAGTCATTTGTTTTTTTGTTATCAGTTTCTAAAAAGCGCCAAATCTACCTTAAGCGAAAAAATATTAGAATACAAGGCCGTGCTTTGATTCCCTAAATCAGTCAATGCATAATCAATTTGAATGCCTTTGTATTTAAATCCTAGTCCAATATTAGGTTGAAAACCTATCTGTTCTGAATTGTCAAGTTGTTGTACATTTTGAAAATTACCAACACCTGCTCGAACAAAAACTAAGTCGGTGTATCCAAATTCTAATCCCAGCGCGGGATCGATACTCACGTATTTTGTCGAAACAATGTCATTCGTTTGTGTGAAACGCATATTGGCATTGGCAGCAGCCATAATACTATAATCATATCGGATTACAAATTTTTTAGAAATGCCTAATTGCGCCTTAGGTAATGTTACTTCAGTGCTTTCTGGGAGTTCTTGATTTTGTCCAGGAATTGCATCGGCTATCTTTTGGTACTCTTTTTCATTTATATTCCAAACGTTGTAGGTCGTTGTGATATCGCGAAGCATCAATCCAAAATTCCAGTCGTTTTTTTCAAATTGTAAGCCAACATCAAAACCAAATCCCCACGAATTAGCAAATTTCCCTATCACTCTCCGAATGATTTTTGCATTTACACCATATTGAAAACCGGGAACAGGTAGTTTGCGGGCGTACGAAAAAGTAAATCCATAATCAGCAGTCGAAAAAAGGCTAATTCGGTTGTAATCAATATTGCCCTCGCTATCTATTAATTCTGTTGTGTTCAAAATATCATCAACGCCAAATCGTATTAAAGATATTCCCCACGCAGATCGATCATCTATAGGACTTGCGTAAGCTAAATAATCATACTGAGCAATATTGGCAAAATAACTAGCATGCATCAAAGCGACTTGATTGTCCTCCAGCTGCATTAAACCTGCTGGATTCCAATAGCCAGAATTGACATCGTTTGTCGAGGCTACTGCAGTATTAGCCATTCCTAGTGCAGCAGCATCAACTCCAATATTCATAAACTCATTCGAATATTTCCTCACAGTTTGTCCGTAGGAAATACAGCTAAGAAATAGGATAAGTAATGAAAATTGTTTTTTCAATTGAAGTAGATTTATTTTGCAGACTGAAAGATCGTAAATTTTTATCAAAAATATAATTTTTTAATGAGCTGCGTCTGTGATTTTGAAATTAAATAGCAAACAGTAAAAGCTGTTAACAATCTCTACAGAAAACTAGTGGCTGAGTCATATATTATGTTAATTTTGTTTCTGATTTTAAAATCCTAATTGACTATGAACATTAAAAACCACATACCAAATTTTATTACGCTCATTAATCTTTTTTGTGGCTGTATTGCAGTTGTTTTTATTGCGGAAGAAAAGGTCGAATTGGCTTTTTATTTTGTTAGTTTAGGTATATTTTTTGATTTTTTTGATGGCTTCTTTGCACGATTGTTTAGGGTAGCAGGTCCTTTAGGTCTACAGTTAGATTCTTTAGCTGATAT
>CAXBGV010000356.1:0-2181 GCA_963975235.1 uncultured Flavobacterium sp.
AGCAACAATCCACATCCAAAACAAAGCTCCTGGCCCACCAAAAGCAATTGCAGTAGCAACCCCAGCAATATTACCAGTACCTACTCTACCTGCTAATGACATAGATAACGCTTGAAAAGAAGAAACACCTGAGTCTGAACTTTCTCCGTCAAACAGCAAGCGTACCATCTCCTTAATATGACGTACTTGTAAAAAACGAGTTCGGATAGAAAAATAAAGACCCGAACCTAGGCATAAAATGATTAACGCATTACTCCACACTAAATCATTTAACATCCCAATAAATTCTTCCATAAATCAATTTTAAATTAATAATTATTAAAAAATCAGCAAAAAGCATTTTTTACCAATAATTTTCAATAAAAATAAAACATATGAAGAGAAAAAACTAGCAAAGAAGACTAAAAAACACTTTATGCTATTTATTACGCATCAAGTACATATTGTAAAAATTTATTATTTTTTAAATAAAAAATAATAAATTAAGACTTTTACAACACTATTTACCTGATAGTAAGCGAAACAGTAGAAAAGAAGTCAAAAAAAAACTGTCATCTTTTTCGAGATGACAGTTTACAAACAAACTGTTATTTACTACTCCCTATTCTTTTCTCCATTTTTTAGTTTCCTCAAAAACATGCTCTAAAATAGCAGCTTCTTGCTCATCGAATACTAAGTTACGACGACTCATTACTATTTTTGCTGTTTCAAAAGCTTTTTTTGTTAGGTAAGTTGTAAAGCCAGAAGCACCTCCCCATGAAAAACTTGGCACAAAATTACGTGGAAAACCACTACCAAAAATATTAGCACTCACACCAACAACAGTTCCTGTATTAAACATCGTATTAATACCACATTTACTATGATCTCCCATCATTAAACCGCAAAACTGTAAACCTGTTTTAGCAAAACCTTCTTTTTCATAGCTCCATAACTTAACCTCTTCGTAATTATTTTTCAAATTAGAGTTATTGCTATCAGCGCCTATATTACACCATTCACCTAAGACTGAATTCCCCAAAAAGCCATCATGACCTTTATTAGAATAAGCAGATATAACTGAATTATTAACCTCTCCTCCTACTCTAGCGTGTGCGCCAACAGTAGTTGCACCGTAAATTTTTGTTGCAAGTTTCACAACTGCATGGTCGCATAAAGCAAACGGACCACGAATTACAGAACCTTCCATTATTTCGGCATCTTTCCCTATGTAAATAGGACCAGTCGATGCGTTCAATGTCACAAATTCTAATTTAGCTCCTGCTTCAATAAAAATATTTTCGGCTGCGATTACATTTACTGATGTTGGGATAGGTTGAGAAACTCTATCGGCAGTTAAATATTCAAAATCCTGTTGAATTGAATCACCGTTCTTAGAAAAAATATCCCAAGTATTCATTACCGTAATGCAATCACCATCATATTCTATAATTTCATAATCATCAAAATCGACACCTTCTTGATCTTCGGTAGTGTAAAAAGCAACAACATCTTCTCCTTTAAAAATAGCTTGATTTATCCCTAGATCGCAAACCATATCTACCAGAGCTGGCGTTGGCAAAAAAGAAGCGTTAATCATAACATTTGCCTCTAATTCGACCATTGGGTATTTATCTGATAAATACTCTTCTGTTAAAGTTGTTGTTGTTGAACCCAAATGCAGTTCCCATTTTTGACGTATCGTTAGTATTCCTATTAATATATCGGCCACTGGTCGTGTAAATGTAAAAGGTAATAACGCGTTACGAGCGGGTCCATCAAAAAGTATATAATTCATTTTGTAAGTTTTCAAAGTTAGGAAGATCCAAAGTTACAAAGTTTTTGTTTGTTTCGTTAACAAGTCATTTTATTAAGTCTCACAATTCAAACAAAAAAAGCCTTCCGATGTGGAAGGCTTTGATATAATAAAAACAAATTAAAATTATTTAATGTGTTTAGCGTATTTAGTTTTGAATTTATCAATACGTCCTGCAGTATCGATAAGTTTGTTTTTACCTGTGTAAAAAGGGTGAGAAGTTCTAGAGATCTCCATTTTTACAACTGGGTATTCAACACCATCAACTGTAATTGTCTCTTTAGTCTCTGCAGTAGATTTAGTGATAAAAACATCTTCATTAGACATGTCTTTAAAAGCTACTAATCTGTAATTTTCTGGGTGTACACCTTTTTTCATCTTGTAAT
>CAXBGV010000357.1:0-2128 GCA_963975235.1 uncultured Flavobacterium sp.
GCCAACAAAGTTAAACAAATTAATGTTTAAAATGACGGGTTCCTGTAAATACCATCGCAAGTTTATTTTCGTTGCAATAATCGATGCTTAATTGGTCTTTTATTGACCCTCCTGGCTGTATTACTGCCGTTATACCTGCTTCTTTTGCTAATTGTACACAATCTGGGAAGGGAAAAAAGGCGTCGCTTGCCATCGATGCGCCAGTTAAATCAAATCCAAAAGCTTTTGCTTTCTCCACAGCCTGTACTAGTGCATCAACTCGTGATGTTTGTCCTGTTCCGGATGAAATTAGTGTTCCGTTTTTTGCGAAGACAATAGTATTTGACTTGGTGTTCTTACAAACTTTTGAAGCAAAGATTAAATCTTCAATTTCCTGTTCTGAAGGGCTTGTTGTTGTAACGGTTTTTAAATCGGCTTTATTGTCTGTGATATTATTTCTTTCTTGAATCAAAAGACCGTTTAAGCAAGTACGAACTTGTTTGTTAGGTAGTTCAACTTCATTTTGGATCAATATTATTCTGTTTTTCTTTTCTTCTAAAATAGTAATAGCTTCTTTGTCATATTCAGGAGCGATTACTACTTCACAAAAAAGCTTGTTAATTTCAACTGCGGTTGCAACGTCAATTTTAGTGTTAGCTATCAATACTCCACCAAAAGCAGATGTAGGATCGCATGCTAAAGCAGCAATGTACGCTTCGCTAATTGAGTCTCTGGATGCTAGACCGCAAGCGTTATTGTGTTTAAGTATAGCAAATGTAGGTCCGTCGTTTTTGAATTCATTAATTAAATTCACCGCAGCATCTACATCTAGCAAATTGTTGTACGATAATTCTTTTCCGTGTATTTTGTTGAACATTGCATCAAAATTACCAAAGAAAAATCCTTTTTGATGTGGGTTTTCGCCGTAACGTAGTATTTGACCATCAGCTATACTTTCTTTGTATACCGCTTCGTCAGTGTTAAAGTAATTGAATATGGCGGTGTCGTAATGTGAAGATACGTGAAATGCTTTGGTAGCAAATAATTTTCTGTTCTCTAATGTTGTTGCACCGTTTTGAGCTGTAATCATGTCAAGTAAGCTGCTGTACTCATTAACTGAAGCAACGATTACCGTATCCTTAAAGTTTTTTGCTGCTGCACGAATTAATGAAATACCACCAATGTCAATTTTTTCGATGATATCAGCTTCACTTGCTCCTGATGCTACTGTTTTTTCAAATGGGTATAAGTCAACAATTACAAGATCGATTTGCGGAATATTAAATTCCTCCATTTGTTGTACATCGCTTGGATTGTCTTGACGATTTAAAATTCCTCCAAACACTTTTGGGTGCAAAGTCTTTACTCTTCCGCCTAGAATAGAAGGATAAGAAGTAACGTCTTCAACTGGAATAACGGGTATTCCTAGGTTTTTTATAAAATCTTCTGTCCCTCCTGTAGAATAAAGTGTAACATTTTGACTGTTTAGTTGTCTTACAATTGGTTCAAGACCTTCTTTTGAAAAAACAGAAATTAATGCTGATTGAATTGTTTTAGTTGTGCTCATGTGTAGTTATAGTTATAAAGTGCAAAAATAGTTTTTTAAAGTTAAAATTGAGCTATTTGAAAATGAGATAATTTATAAAGTTGTTTTCCAGATTAGGATAAGGCTGCTGATTTATAAGTGCACTATTGAAACAAAATAATAGAGCGTTAGGTTTTTGAATATTATTTTTAGAATTTTACCTTAACACAAATAAAGAGTTTATGTTACTATATTTTCGATTATTGAAAGAAAGTTTTACGTTCGCAATGAATGCACTTCGTAATAACAAATTAAGAACATTACTATCGTTATTGGGTGTGACTATTGGGATTTTTTCCATTATTGCAGTACTTGCTGCGGTTGATTCCCTAGATCGAAAGATCTCTAAAGACCTCAGTTCATTAGATAAAAACACTATTTATTTGATGAAGTTTTCATTTGGACCATCAGAAATTCCGCAATGGAAAAGAGAACAATTTCCCAATGTTCAATACGATGAGTATACTTATTTAAAAAGTACGATGACTAATACGAATGAAGTCGCTTTTCAGATTTTTACAAAAAGAGAATCCTTAAAGTACGATTCTAATGTTGTATCTGATG
>CAXBGV010000358.1:0-2116 GCA_963975235.1 uncultured Flavobacterium sp.
AGCAGCTGATTTGTAATCAGCAGGTCGTGGGTTCGAGTCCCTCCGCCGGCTCATAAATTAAACCACTTAACAATCGTTAAGTGGTTTTTTCATTTAAGGGAAAAAAAAAGGAAGCAGCTGATCGCTGCTTCCTTTTTTTCTCGTCAAGTCTTTGTTTTAAGCGAGGATTATATTTGATATAACAACTTCTGCTCCTTCTTCTACATTGTTTTTAAAATGGACTGTAGCATCATTGCGTTCAGCTAGCTTTTTTACTAGATTCAAACCTATTCCCGTACTTGAATCTCCTCGCGACGACTGTCCTAAGGTGTAAAACATATCAAAAACTTTTTCCTCTTGTCCGATAGGGATTCCTGGGCCATTATCTTTTATTGTCACAGTCTTGTCGTTGTCAGAGTAACTTATTGTAATCCTCGTAACTTCCTTATCGTTGTACTTAATAGCATTGGAAATTAAGTTTTGGATTATTTGTTTAAAAGCTACTGGTTGAAATACAATTTGATGGTTTAGGTTTATTTTGTCAACTACGACCTCATTGTCTATGAGAATAAGTTTAATAACATCGTCTACCTCTGACCTAATATGCAAATTCATTCTTCCTTCATTATTTTCTACATTTTTAGAATAATATAAAAGATCGTCAATTAATTTTGACATTGCTGTAGCCGATGTTTTAACCATCTCAAATAAATCTGATGCTCCTTCTTTTAGTTCAAGGATATGATCCTCTTCGATAAACTGGATTAATGATTTAATATTACCTATTGGTGTCTTTAAATCGTGTGCAATAATATTAGCAAATTGTTCTAATTCTTTATTTTTTTGCACCAGCTGATCATTTACTTTCTTTAATTCTTGATCGTAATCCCATATTTTTAAAAACGAATCTACTTTCTTGCGGGTTACTTCTATTACTAGAGGTTTAAATAGAAAATCTACTGCACCAAGTTCATATGCTTTATTAATAAACTTAGGTTCATCACTAATTGCGGTTACAAAAATGGTTGGAATATGTGACGTATTGGGGTGCTGCTTAATTATCTCAACAAATTCATAGCCATCCATCTCGGGCATTTGAACGTCTACTAGAATTAGAGATATTTTTTCTTTTAGCAGTATTTGTAAGCCTTCGCTAGCAGATAAACAGGTAATTATTTCCCGATCATCCTGAAGTAGCATACTTTTTAAAGAGATGAGGTTCGCAGGCTTATCATCGATCAATAATAAAGTGTGCTTTTTTTTATTTGTACTCATTATTAAGTAATTTTATAATGTTTGTGGTATTTAGTTCTAAGTGGTATTTGTATATTTTTTTTGCTGCGCTTGGCATGTTTTGGTAAGCAGCCTCGCTACAATCTTGAATTACTGTTCTGCCATCATTTTCTGCTATTGTTTTTAGACCTCTCGCTCCATCTTCATTTGATCCTGATAGTAGAATACCTAAGCATCTGGCCTTTAGAACTAGAGAGAAAGATTCGAAAATAACATCGATCGAAGGTCGGCTATAATTTACTGCTTCGGATACATCTAGTGATAAGGATAAGTCAGACTCAAGTAAAACGTGATAATCTGCTGGTGCGGTGTACAAAAAACCGCTTTGCAGCTTATCATTGTTTTCAATTTCTTTTACACGATAATGGGTATGACTTTGCAGTATAGATTCAAATGTTGATTCAGAATTTTTTAATCGATGTACTACGATGACTATTGGAGTATCTAATGCTTTGTCTAACCCTTTTAATATAGAGAGTATACAATCAAAAGCCCCAGCTGATCCGCCAATAATAATTGTATCAGTCATTATCTTATTTTTTGATAAATTTTTTCATTTCGATCTATTTCCTTAAAATTATCATAAACGGCACTAAAACGTAAAGATTCTTTTTTGCCTAAAACTAAAAAACCATGTATGGGTAGACTATCGTAAAATAGTTTCAATACTTTGTTTTGTAGTTCATTGTCAAAATAGATTAATACGTTGCGACACAAAATCAGTTGGCACTCTTTAAAAACTCCGTCTGTAACAAGGTTGTGATTGGTAAACAAAATGTTTTCTTTTAATTCGGAATTAATTATAGAGTCCTTTTCATCAGATACGAAATAATCGTTCAAAGAG
>CAXBGV010000359.1:0-2110 GCA_963975235.1 uncultured Flavobacterium sp.
AATCGGTACCAGAGATAGTGAACTCGCACTTTGGCAAGCACACACAGTAGAGAAGAAGTTAAATGATTTAGGGTTTAAAACTAAAATTGTAGCTGTAAAATCAACTGGAGATGTGATTCTAGATAAGCCACTTTACGAATTAGGAATTACCGGAATATTTACAAAAACACTAGATGTGGCCATGATCAACGGCGATGTAGATATCGCAGTGCATTCCATGAAAGATGTTCCTACTGCCTTACCACAAGGAATTGTGCAAGCTGCCGTTCTTGAAAGAGCCAATACACTTGATATTTTAGTACACAAAGGCAACCTTGATTTTCTGAATGAATCAGGAACTATTGCTACAGGCAGCCTGCGTCGTCAAGCACAATGGTTAAATAAATATTCAAGTCATAAAGTAGTTGATCTACGCGGAAATGTAAATTTGCGAATGAAAAAACTCAATGAAGCCGACTGGAATGGAGCTGTTTTTGCCGCTGCAGGATTAGAGCGTATTAACTTGAAGCCAGAGAATTTCATCAATTTAGACTGGATGATTCCTGCTCCTGCGCAAGGAGCGATGCTTGTTGTTGCCATGGGAAATGACAATTTCACGCTGGATGCCCTTTCACATCTAAATGATATTGAGACAGAAATAGCAACCTACATAGAACGTCAATTTCTTAAAACACTAGAAGGTGGCTGTACGGCACCAATTGGAGCTTTGGCGAAATATATTGAAGATGAAGATACAATTCATTTTCAAGGAGTTTTATTTTCGCTTGACGGAAGAGAAAAAATTGAAGTCGATAAAATTGTTCCTATCGAAGAATGGAAGAAATTAGGATTTTATTCGGCTCAAGAAGTGCTGAATAATGGAGGAACAAAACTAATGACAGAAATTAAAAATAAATTGAAAAAATAATGAGCCAAATAAGTATTTTATCAACCAAAACGCTTTCTGTAGAACAAAGGCAAGTATTCATTGATGCTGATTTTGACTTGTTAGAGCAAGATTTTATCGAAATTAAAAACAACCTTTTTGATTTGAGTAAAATCAATAATAACTTGATTTTTAGTAGTCAAAATGCGGTTTTAAGTTTAATAGAGCAAAACGGTTGGGAAGCTTTAAGAACTAAATCTGTTTTTTGCGTTGGTATCAAAACCAAAGAATTATTGGAGGCAAATGGTTTTACTGTGGATGTTTATTTAGACTACGCATCAGAATTAGCCGAGATCATTACCTTAATTTATAATCAAGAGAGCTATACTTTTTTCAGCGGAAACTTACGCAAAGAGACTTTGCCTCAAGCTTTAAAAGAAGCTGGAATCACTTTTAATGAAATAGAAGTATACCAAACCACTTTGGCACCATTTAAAATTTCAGATCAAGAAAATTTTGACGGAATAATGTTCTTCAGTCCATCGGCTGTTGAAAGTTATTTATCGAATAATAAAATCAAAAAAGAAACCTGCTTTTGTATAGGCTCTACAACGGCTTCTGCTTTAGAAGCAAAGAAAATTAAAAACATAGTAATTCCTGAAGTGCCTACGATCGAAGACGTGATTATTGAAGTAATTCAGCATTACACACCTCTGCCTGAAGAAGGTAACTAGAACAAAGAAAACAAGATAAACCATCAGCTAAAAGCCAAAAGCTACTAGCCAATAATAAGAAAATGATAAAAAACGACTTATTTTTAAGAGCACTTAAAGGAGAAACAGTGCAACGCCCGCCAGTTTGGATGATGCGTCAGGCAGGTAGATATTTACCAGAATTTATCGCTTTGCGTGATAAATACGATTTCTTTACCCGTTGTCAAACTCCAGAGTTGGCTGCCGAAATTACCGTACAACCTATTCGTAGAATCGCTCCTGATGCTGCGATTTTGTTCTCGGATATCTTGGTGATTCCACAAGCAATGGGGATTGATGTAGAGATGAAACCTAATTTCGGTCCGTATTTACCACATCCTATTCGTACCATTCAAGATGTAGAGAACGTAATTGTTCCTGATGTCCACGAAACGTTAGGGTATGTTTTTGATGCTATCAAGTTGACTAAGGAAATGTTGAACGATGAGGTGCCATTAATTGGTTTCGCAGGTTCGCCTTGGACAATTATGTG
>CAXBGV010000360.1:0-2109 GCA_963975235.1 uncultured Flavobacterium sp.
CTATTAAATTAGTGGAGGATAAAGATACAGCTGAAACCGCACGTAGAATTCAAGCAGGCAGTATAAAAGGAATTGCTGCTATCGCTAGTGAAACAGCAGCAAAAATGTATGAGTTAGCTATTATAGCTCCCGAGATTCAAACTATTAATCACAATATGACACGATTTGTGATTCTGAAAAAGCAGAATTCCTTTGTGGCAAAGGAGGAAATAAACAGAGCTTCATTGAAATTTGAATTAGATCATAAAAGAGGCAGTTTAGCAGCGGTATTAAATGTGCTAAGTGATTGTAAAATGAATTTAACTAAAATACAATCGCTTCCTAAAATTGAAACGCCTTGGAAATATTCTTTTTTTGTGGACGTCACATTTGAGAAATATGAAGATTATGCTAAGGCAAAGTCGCTGCTTGAAATTATGGCTGAGTATCTTAAAGTTTTAGGGGAGTACAAAAACAGCAAACCATAGCGGTTAAGAAGAAAAAATAAAGTTTAAAATTCTAACAAAGGAAAAAAATTAACAAATGATTACTACAGCTAAACGCCTTGATATCGTGGAGGAATACTACTTCTCGAGTAAATTGAGAGAAGTAAGACAATTAGCTTCTGAAGGCAAGCCTATTATCAATATGGGAATTGGAAGTCCTGATTTGAGTCCGTCACCATTAGTAATTGATGCCATAACCGCTGCAATGCGTGATGACAATGCGCATCAATATCAAAGTTATCAAGGATTACCTGAATTGCGTCAAGCAATGGCTGATTTTTATGAAAATAATTATGGCGTTACATTGAATTCGGTTACTGAGATTTTACCACTTATGGGATCTAAAGAGGGTATTATGCATATTTCGATGGCTTTCTTGAATGAAGGTGATCAGGTACTGATTCCCAATCCGGGTTATCCAACGTATAGCTCGGTTACCAATTTAGTAGGTGCGGTACCCGTATATTATGATTTGACAGAAAGTAGTAGCTGGGAACCTGACTTAGATGCACTAGAAAAATTAGATTTATCAAAGGTGAAGTTGATGTGGATAGGATACCCACACATGCCTACTGGTGCCAGAGGAAGTTTAGCATTGTTTGAAAAGTTGGTGGCTTTTGCCAAAAAATATCAAATAGTATTGGTCAATGATAATCCGTACAGCTTTGTCCTGAATGATAATCCTATGAGTTTGTTACAGGTTGCAGGGGCTAAAGATGTCGCTTTAGAGTTGAATTCGTTAAGTAAAACATTTAATATGGCAGGCTGGCGTGTAGGAATGGTTCTTGGAAACGCGACTTTTATAGATGCAGTATTAAAAGTGAAAAGTAATATGGATAGTGGTATGTTTTATCCGGTTCAAAAAGGAGCTATTGCTGCGCTACATAGTGATCAATCTTGGTTTGAATCTATGAATGAAATTTACAAGAAACGTCGAGTTCTAACAGAGCAATTGGCTGAGAAACTAGGTTGCGAGGTTTACAAAGAAGGTGTTGGCTTATTTGTTTGGGCAAAGTTACCGGCAGGAATTGCATCAGCAGAAGCGTTTATAAATGATATATTGTATCAAAAGCATCTATTTATAACGCCAGGAACAATTTTTGGTAGTAATGGTGAAGGTTATATTCGGTTTGCATTGTGCGTCAAAGAAGAGAAAATACAAGAGGCGATTGATCGATTTTTGCCTTAGTTTGTCAGAATGATAAAAGATAAATAGAATAAATAAAGCTGTTAGAAACAGAATACCCTAGCCCTGATAGTAGTGGAAATCCTTTTATGCCAAACCCATGACAATGGGGAGGCAAAAAAGATTGAAACGGATAGCAGGAATAGCTACAAAAAAATTAAAAATGAAAGTATTTGTTATAGGAATTGGATTGATAGGAGGTTCGATGGTGTTGGACATAAAAAAAATGTATCCGCAAGCGACCATTTATGGAATTGATACAAATGAGATTCATTTACAGGAAGCCATTGCATTAGGTGTTATTGATGCGGCGGGAAGTATGATTGATTTGCACGCGGCTGACTTTGTTATTGTATCAGTCCCTGTTGATGGCGCTCTTGTTGTGTTGCCGCAAGTCTTAGATTTGATCGGTGATGAAACGATTGTATTTGAAGTAGG
>CAXBGV010000361.1:0-2098 GCA_963975235.1 uncultured Flavobacterium sp.
ACATTTATTCCAGAGTTAAGGTTAGATAGTAACTCTGATAAAGTGGTTTTTGTTGACTCTAATTTACTTCCAGCATCATCAGCGGCTCAAATCTCACTAGCACTTGTTTATGGCTTTTAATAAGTCTGAAAACTGTAATGCTAACATTAGGATTGAAAGTTGCTAGCACAATAATTTTTTTTTTACTGTCGAACTACTGTAAAGTGGCTCGGCAGTTTTTTTTGATTGTTAATCAGACAAGAAAATCTGTGTAAACCAAAAAACGTCTTACCAAATGATAAGACGTTTTAAATTATATGTGGTATACTATTTATATTTTTTTATAAATAGCGTAGATTGTGTTAACTGTTTTTTCATCTAACGTTGCCGTTGTATCTGTTTGTATATAATGTAACTTAAATGCTTTGATCGCTGCAGATAAATTTTTAGTGTCATATCCTATAATCCGAAGTCCTAAAATAGGATCAAAATTTGCTGGTGCTGGTAGGCCGCTATCATCTGCCCACAACCCAAACCCATTTTCAGCAAGGGTTTTCCAAGGAAAAAGCGCACTTGGATCGGTTTTCCTGGTCGGAGCAATATCAGAGTGGCCAATAATATTTTGAGCTGGAATGTCGTATTGTTTTTTTAATTTGCTTAACAAAGCCATCAAGCTGGTTATTTGCGCTTCCGAAAAAGGTTCGCTTCCATTGTTGTCTAATTCAATTCCTACAGACGACGAATTAATATCGGTATCTCTACCCCAAGAACCTCTTCCTGCATGCCATGCTCTTAAATAATCATTTAACATTTGCACGACATTTCCATTATCTGCAATAATGTAATGTGCGCTTACTTGCGTTCTAGCTAGCGTAAATGTTTTTATAGTTTGCTGTATTGAATCTTGAGCAGTATGGTGAATGATTATAAAGTTCGGCTTTCTTAAATTAAAATTTACCGTTCCTATCCATTCCGTTTTTATACCATTTTCTAGATCTTTCGAACTCATTTTAGAAATGGTATCCTTAAATGTGTACAGTTGTTTAGTATATACACTATCAATTCCTATAATTGTCTTCGATACAATAGGTAATGGTTCTGGCTCTTTAATAGAGATCGCTTCTTTAAAAGTATTTAACTTCGTATCATACACTTTCTCACTTTCCTTGTATGGATTAGTGCTACAAGCTATAACTGTTAATCCTAAAAGCACAAAACAAAAATATTTTTTCATACGTATTCAAATCTTATCTAACGAGTATAGATCTAGTCTCTTTTTCGTGATTTCTTTTTACCTGATTTTTTTTTATCTGATGGACCATTTTTTACAAACTCTTTGTATTTAGCTTTCTGGTCTTCATTCAAAAATTCGTTTACTTTTCTGTTTGTAGTTTCAGAGAGTGCTTGGAAATCTTTAGCTTTTTGTTCTTGATTAGTTTCTGCTTTAATTAACATACCTTGTTCTCTAATACTTTCTGTAAGCACATTTGATATAGCTATTTCTTGCAGCTGATCTAAGTTAAGTTCTTTCGTTAGTTCCTCCATTATTTTGCCTACGGTTACTTCCACAGGTATTTCCTTTGGTTTAGATGGAGCTTGATTTTGGTTCATCTGATTCATTTGACTCATTCTACCGTTTCCGTATCCGTTGCCATAACCGTTTCCATATCCATTTCCGTATTGAGCAGAAGCGAAATTAAATGTTAATAAAAGTAAGGCGGTGATAACTATTGCTTGTATTTTTTTCATATTTATTGTTGTTAAATAAGTTTTAAAATAAAGGTATCGAAAAGGTTAGGCTGGTTCTCCGTACAAATCAAATTCTGTTGCTTCGATAATTTTTATCATTGCAAACTCTCCTGTTTTAACGTAGTGTTTTGATGCGTCTATAAGTACTTCATTATCTACGTCAGGACTATCAAATTCAGTTCTACCTACAAAATGGCCACCTTCTTTTCGGTCAATGATACATTTAAATACTTGTCCTATTTTCTCTTGGTTTAAATCCCAAGAAATTTGAGACTGTAATTCCATGATTTCATTTGCACGATCTTGCTTTACGGTGTCTGGTACATCATCTTCAAGCAAATAGGCATGCGTGTTTTCCTCGTGTGAGTAC
>CAXBGV010000362.1:0-2087 GCA_963975235.1 uncultured Flavobacterium sp.
AGGCTTGGAGCTTTACGGCGGTCGAGCGTCATATTTTTTTTGATAAATCAGGACAAACGGCTTGGTTTGATGAATTGCTCAGTACTCAAATGAAAATTTGTAGAGGTTCAGGTGTGTTAGTTAAAGTTGGGAACAATTGGAAAATTCAGCATTATGTACTTTCGATGACGATTCCTAATGACAACAGTAATGAAGTAGTCAAAATTAAATCTCCTATCGAAAATGCTTTACTAGAAAAATTAAGCAAAAAGTAAAAAGAGAACCTTTTTTTTCGGATTTCTTTCGGTACCGATTATATTTTTGCTGACAGTCCCGAGGTTTCATATATTTCCTTAATTTTGCCAAGCAATAAAATAGGTCGAATTGACTTCATTAAAATAGTGGAAACAAAGTGGGAAGCAAAAATAAATTAAAGAGGTTCAAGGAAAACGAAACATTTACTAATGTTTTTCAACCAACAAGAGTAGAAGTTGTAGGCGATTTATTCCCGTTAAAAGGAAAGTGGAACAGTGACTTTTTTAAGAATGACAATCCGCTAGTACTAGAATTAGGATGTGGAAAAGGAGAGTACTCAGTTGGTTTAGCCGAAAGATACCCAAATAAAAACTTTGTTGGAATCGATATTAAAGGTGCTCGTTTTTGGCGTGGTGCTAAAACTGCTGTCGAAACAGGCTTGCACAATGTGGCTTTTATTCGTACTCAAATCGAATTAATCAACCATATCTTTGCCGAAAACGAAGTTGACGAGATCTGGATTACTTTCCCTGATCCGCAAATTAAGTACAAGCGAACGAAACATCGTATGACCAATTCAGAATTTCTGCAATTGTACAAAAAAATCCTGAAGAAAGACGGTGTAGTAAACTTAAAAACCGATAGTGAGTTCATGCATGGTTACACACTAGGTTTACTTCATGGTGAAGGTCATGAAGTATTGTACGCTAATCACAATGTTTACGTAAATGAAGGAAGTCCAGAGGAAGTAACTGCTTTTCAGACTTTTTACGAAAAACAATATTTGGAAATTAATAAGGCAATTACGTATATTAGATTTAAAATTAAAGAATAGTGCGTTAGCGCGCGTGTAATTTTTCTTTATTTCAATTTCGATTTTTGCTTATGAATTTACTCATTTCTTTACTTACTGGTTTTGCAACTGCTTTCATTGGGATTACTCCGCCAGGCTTACTAAACATGACAGCGGCTAAGGTTAATCTCAAAGAAGGTAAAAGAAATGCAGGATGGTTTATTTTTGGAGCGGTCATTATTATTTTTTGTCAAGCTTATCTTGCCATCCTCTTTGCGCGGGTAATCAATGTTCGACCGGATATTGTTGTGTTGCTACGTGAAGTAGGGTTTGGTATTTTTGGTGCACTAACTGTCTATTTTTTGTGGATCGCAAAGGCTCCAAAAATAAAAAAAGCGAAGATCAAGAAAAGCAGTCAAAAGAAACGTTTTTTTTTAGGGATGTTGCTCTCTGCTCTCAATTTTTTCCCTATTCCCTATTATGTTTTTGTAAGCATAACACTTTCTACCTACGATTTTTTTTCCTTCGAACTTATCCCGATTCTAACTTTTGTAACAGGAGTCGTCCTTGGGTCGTCCATAGTTTTTTATTTTTACATCCATTTTTTTCAAAAAATAGAATCAAAAGCAGATTACTTGTTGCGGAATATGAATAAAATTATAGGAAGTATTACAGGGCTAATCTCTGTAGTGACACTATTTAATATCATCCGTTTTTACCTGCAATAAACTTTAGTTGGTATGTCAGACAATAGTTTTTTTGAAAGAGTATATGTTATAGCAAGGCAAATTCCGTTTGGCAAAGTCACCTCTTACGGCGCCATTGCAAAGTGTCTCGGAGCCGCACGATCTGCTCGAATGGTGGGTTATGCGATGAATGCTTCTCATGATAAAGATGATATTCCGGCGCATCGAGTTGTGAACAGAAATGGTTTACTCACGGGTAAATTTCATTTTGATGGTACCAATCTCATGCAACAACTTTTAGAAAGTGAAGGAGTAGAGATAAAGGATTTACAAATTGTTAATCTTGAAAAATACTTCTGGAATCCTTATACAGA
>CAXBGV010000363.1:0-2055 GCA_963975235.1 uncultured Flavobacterium sp.
GAATTTGGTGTAGGTGTGATTCCTGGTGGTGGTGGTTCTAAAGAACTTGCATTACGTGCCTCAGACTTATTCCATAAAAATGACGTTGAGCTTAATGTATTGCAAGAGTACTTCTTGACTATTGCTATGGCAAAAGTATCTACATCTGGATACGAAGCATTTGACACTGGATTGTTACAACACGGTAAAGATGTTATCGTAGTAAACAAAGACCGTCAAATTGCCGAAGCGAAGAAACACGCTTTACTAATGGCCGAAGCAGGTTACACACAACCAATTCGTAGAACTGACGTAAAAGTATTAGGAAAACAAGCTTTAGGTATGTTCTTAGTAGGAACAGACCAAATGGAAGCGGGTAAATACATCTCAGAGCACGATAAGAAAATTGCTAACAAACTAGCGTATGTTATGGCTGGTGGTGATTTATCTGAACCAACGTTGGTGAGCGAACAATACTTATTGGATCTGGAACGTGAAGCTTTCTTGTCATTATGTACAGAAAGAAAAACATTAGAAAGAATCCAATTTATGCTAACCAAAGGGAAACCGCTACGTAACTAAGAAAATAGAACCAAGATGCAAGAAGCAAGATGCTAAACGTAATTTCTCCTCTTTCTTCTTGTCTCTTTCTTCTAAAAATCTCTAAAAGAAAAAACATGAAAACAGCCTATATAGTAAAAGCATACAGAACTGCAGTTGGTAAAGCACCAAAAGGAGTTTTTAGATTTAAAAGACCTGATGAATTAGCAGCAGAAACCATCGAATTTATGATGAATGAACTGCCTGATTTTGATAAAACGCGTATTGACGACGTTATGGTTGGAAACGCGATGCCTGAGGCAGAGCAAGGACTTAACGTTGCTCGTTTGATCTCTTTGATGGGATTAAAAGTGGAGGATGTTCCTGGAGTAACCGTAAACCGTTACTGTGCATCTGGTTTAGAAACGATTGGTATGGCTACAGCCAAAATTCAATCAGGAATGGCACACTGTATTATTGCAGGTGGTGCTGAGAGCATGAGTTTTATTCCGATGGGAGGTTACAAACCAACTCCAGATTATGCTGTTGCAAAAGCAGGAAACGAAGACTACTACTGGGGAATGGGATTAACAGCCGAAGCAGTAGCGCAGCAATTTAAAGTTTCTAGAGAAGATCAAGATGAGTTTGCTTATCACTCGCACATGAAAGCCTTAAAAGCGCAAGCTGAAGGTAAATTTGACAAACAAATTGTTCCTATTACAGTAGAACAAACGTTCATCAATGAAAACGGTAAAAAAGAAACTAAATCGTATGTTGTAAACAAAGATGAAGGACCAAGAGCCGGAACTTCTAAGGAAGCTTTAGCAGGACTAAGACCTGTTTTTGAAGCTGGCGGAAGTGTAACAGCAGGTAACTCTTCACAAATGAGTGATGGTGCTGCTTTTGTACTTGTGATGAGTGAAGAAATGGTAAAAGAATTAAACCTAGAGCCAATTGCAAGATTAGTAAACTTTGCTTCAGCAGGTGTTGAACCTAGAATTATGGGTATCGGACCAGTAAAAGCAATACCAAAAGTATTGAAACAAGCAGGGTTATCTCTTAAGGATATTGATTTATTCGAATTAAACGAAGCTTTTGCTTCTCAATCACTAGCTGTAATAAGAGAATTAGATTTAAATCCAGATATCATCAATGTAAACGGTGGAGCGATTTCGATGGGTCACCCATTAGGATGTACAGGTGCTAAACTTTCAGTTCAATTATTTGACGAGATGAAACGCCGTGGTAACAAATACGGTATCGTGACAATGTGCGTAGGTACGGGTCAAGGTAGCGCCGGGGTTTATGAGCTAATGTAAATAATATAATTCCTCTTTTTGTCATTCCGACGAAGGAGGAATCTCAACGATTGGAATGGAATATCATGATGAGATTCCTCCTTCGTCGTAATAAAACGTAATCGGAAACAAATTATAACACTAGATTTTTATCGATTAAAAATCTTTTATCTAAAAAACAAAAAAAATGAGCGACGTAACTAGAGGAGGACAATTCCTTGTAAAAGAAACAAAGTGC
>CAXBGV010000364.1:0-2045 GCA_963975235.1 uncultured Flavobacterium sp.
TAATTAGTAAAAACAACAAATCCGCTGCACTACAAGCGGATTTGTTTAACTAAAACTAAACTAAAAAAACTCAATCTGGCTTATAACCAAAGTACGGCATCGATTGCTCCTTAAAAACAACGCCATAATCTTCTAACTCCTTTAATATTGGCAAATACACTTCTTTTGTAATAGGAAGTTGTACGCCAGGAGTTTTAATTTTTCCATTCAATATTTGTAAAGCAGCTATTGCAACTGGTAGACCCACTGTTTTTGCCATTGCAGTATAAGTTTGATCATCTCCTAAACAAACCATTTTAGAATCTATTTGTTTCTTCTCACCATTTAGTTCGTATCCAAATTTGTGATACATTACAATCATGTCTTTATCATCGGCTTGCAAGGTCCATTTATCATTCAATATCTTTTCAAGCATTTGCGCAGGCGTAGCATTTTTAAGTCCGATAATTTTATTTTTATTAAACAAATCAAGTTCCAATAACTTATCCCACATGATATCATCTTGATCAATTTTTAAAATCAATCTTGTTTTTATTTCTACAGAATCTGTTGGGTGATAGGGCAAAAATGAATTTACAAAATCACGATAGCTCATCGTATCCGAGTTTTCCATAACATAACTATCATCAGTCATACCTAACTGTACAAACATATTCCACGCTTTAGAAAATCCTACTTTACGAATCGTTCCTCTATATAAAGTAAGTACATTATCTAATCCATAAACAGACCGATATTTTAAAGAGTCTCTATTGGAATACGCCTCAAAACGGCCATAGCCTTCCACATCCAGAAACTCTGTTCTTCGAAATAAATTACAATAGGGAATGTATTTATAGGTTCCTTCTTGAACGAATTTTGCTGCACCTCCTTGACCTGCCAGAACCACATTACGGGGTGCCCAAGTAAATTTATAATTCCAAAGATTCGTATCTGACTCTGGAGCAACTAAGCCACCACAAAAAGACTCAAACAAAAGCATCTTACCACCTTTTTCTCGAATTTCATCAATAACCTTCATCGCACTCATATGATCGATTCCCGGATCGAGCCCTATCTCGTTCATAAAAACCAAGTTGTTCTCTTTTGCGGCAGCATCGAGCTCTTGCATAGCATCACTAATGTATGATGCGGTTACTAAACTCTTTTTATGTACAATGCAATCTCTCGCCACCTCGATATGCAAATGCGCTGGCAACATACTAATAACAATATCCGCTTTACTGATAGCGGTGGCTCTTTGTTCATTATCAAAAATATCTAAGGCAATCGCTGTAGCATTTATATGCCCGTTTGTCTTTTTCTCGGCTAATGCCAAAGAAAGATCTCCAATCACTAGATGAATCATTTCAACATCCGACTTGCTAAGCAGATATTGTATCAATGAAGATGCTGAACGTCCTGCACCAATAATTAAAACTTGTCTCATAATTGTAAATTATAACACAAACATACGAAATTGTTGTATTTATAACAATATTCTTTTCAGCAAAGATTCTCAAATCTTTAACTACTGATCACCCTAACAATTTTGACAAATTACACTAATTTTGTACGAGATAAACTTTAAGATAAAGAAAAGAGGACATGACTAAAAAGCTAATTACTACCGCATCCATTTTAGGCGCAATCGCAATCATACTTGGCGCTTTTGGAGCTCATGCGTTAAAAAAAGTACTAAACAGTGACCAATTAATAACATTCGAAACTGGAGTGAGATATCAAATGTATCACGCGTTATTCTTGCTATTTATAAGCACCCTCGATACAATCACTGATAAATCTAAAAAAGTCATTCTAACTCTTATACAACTAGGAGTCCTTTTCTTTTCTGGCTCCATTTACTTACTAGCTAGCAACGACTTGACGGCTTTTGATTTTAAAACTATCGGCTTTATAACACCTATTGGTGGAGCGCTACTTATAGCAGCTTGGTGCGTATTAATTTATCAAAATTGGATGAAAAAGTTATAAATATAAAATTTTCAAATCGTATCTAAAATATAATATCTACTTTTGCAACTAATAAATTAAACCACTCAATC
>CAXBGV010000365.1:0-1993 GCA_963975235.1 uncultured Flavobacterium sp.
TATTTGACTTTCTTTAACTTCTGAATCGTCTGCTTCATCTTTAATATTTTCAGATACAATCTCGTATTTATCGACTTTCCGCTTTTCTTTCTTTAAAAACACAATTGCTGTATTGATAGCCACGCGATACATCCAAGTCGAAAACTGACTTTCGTTTCTAAAAGAATCATACGATTTCCAAAGTTGACAAACGATCTCCTGAAACAAATCCTGTTGGTCATCATGATTATCCATGTACATCTTGGAAACTTTGTACAAAATTCCTTTGTGCTTGGCAATCCGGTTTAAAAATTCTGGCTCTTTCTCTTTCAAAATGATTTTAGTTCATAACAGGTTTAACAGTATATCCCGCTTTTCTTAATAAGTTAATTACACCCAAATCTCCTCCTAAATGAGCTGCACCAACAGCAATAAAAGCACTTTTATCTTTTACTACTTGGGAAAGGTTTTGAACCCAATTAGCATTCCTCTTGTCTAGCATTTCATTTTTGGCAATTAGATTCATACTTTTTACATCCGTTAAATTAGCATAAACATCTTGAATATTTTCCTTTTTGTACTGTGAAACCAGCTTACTAGTCTCAGTAAAATTCATGTCATCAAACATGGCTAGCATTTCATCAATAGTGTACGCTTTTTCGATAATTCCTAGTTGTGCTTTTATCGATTCAAAACCAGCGATCTCTAAACCACGCTCCTTAGCCTTGGCAATAAACTCCATTTCATAAAATTTTAAATCCGCACAGTTAAATGTTTTCATTGACATTAAACTCATTACAGTTGACAAACTATAACTATTTACTTGTTGCACAGTTAATCCTACCTTTTCTTTCAAAATACCATCTAATTTAGAAAGCTGATCTAGGGTTAATGTTTTATCTAAGGTTTCTTTTCCCATAGCCATTTCTTGCATCACAGCCAGTTCAGCAGGATCCGATAAATTAACTTCTAGCACTAGCTTATCTGATGATTCAAAAGCTTTATTAACTTTCTCAGACAAAAAATAATCATCGGCACATATCATATGAATAGTTCCATATAAATAAGAAGTTTTGCTTAATCCTTTTCCTGATATTTCCCATAAAAGGGAGTTTTCATTTAGTGGTGCTGAGGCTGCTTTTTTTGCTTGTGCAAAAATACCGCTGGAAATTAACACTACTGCTACTACTACAATTGATTTAAATAATTTTTTCATGATGATTTGATTTTTGATTGATTTTTGATTTGATGATTGAAACTCAGTATTTATTTTGAATATTTATTTCTGAAAAAAGAAGCTATTGCTACAACGAAAAGTAAGCTCATGATCAGTAAAAATTCTATACCTAATTTATCATAGACAAAGTACCGTACTAAGCCATAACTTAGTCCTAGGCTTGAAATAAATAATAAAACAATACTGTTTTTTGATCGATTTATGGGAGTTGATTTTGTTTTCATGATTTTTGATTTATTTGATTACGACTCGTAAGTAAACAATCAATCAAAACGTTACAAAAAAAATTAAATTTATTTTTTGCAACTCCACAAAAACAGGCTATTGCACAGCAATTTTTTTAGTTACTAAACAAAATCTACTGGAAGAGAAATTTACTCAACAAAGACAGTACTTCTGCTATTTCTTCTTTCGAATTATAACTGTGCAAACAAAAACGAAGACGCTCTTGCCCTTCTGGAACAGTAGGTGACAATATTGCTTTGGTGTCAAAACCATATTCTTGCAATTGTTTGGCGATAGCTTTCACTTTACCATTACCGGGGACAATTACCGATTGAATTGCGGATTTGGATTGTACAAACATTGGCTTCAAACCTAACAATACTTTTTGCTGATTGAAGTAAACAATGTTCGCTCTTAACAAACTTAAATTACTGTTATCGTCTAAAAATTGATAGGCAACTAAGATGGTAGCAACCGAATGAGGTGACAAACCTGTAGTATAAATAAAGCTACGTGCAAAATTAACCAAGAATTGCTTCAATTCCTGCGAAC
>CAXBGV010000366.1:0-1990 GCA_963975235.1 uncultured Flavobacterium sp.
AGCCCAGTCTCTATCTTTACGATACTTCTCTGCTAGATGATCATAGATGTTATCATCGGGAGACGCCATAAAACTAGCGTCCAATTGGAAACTTTTCCATTCAATTTCAATTGCATCTTCATGACCAAACTGCTTTATAGCACCTTCAATGCGTCTTTTCCCAATATAGCAATAAGGACACATCACGTCGGACCATATTTGTATCTTTAATTTATTATCCATGTTTCAATTACTTTAAATTTTATTTGTATATACAAATTTACTGAAAATCAAACAAAAAAGAACAACATTTAGCCTTTAATTAAGAAACAGTGCCGTTTGACAGTCTTATAGTAGAAGAAAAAATTACCATACTCCAATACAACTAAAGAACAAATAGCACCTATAAATACTACAACGGTAAAAACCCCTACATTAAAGTACGTACATTCAATAGGATTACGATCTTTGAATATTTGACTTTCCTTATTACAAAACTTACTTGCATTATTCATGACTGTTTTTTTTGCGAATTTGAAAGAAAAAACACATAATTGCAATACCTGCTTTTAGTGATTTTACAGCAATAAAAAAGCCACCAAGATTACTCTTGATGGCTCTAATATGCTGAGGACTTGGCTACTAGGCCAATAAATCTAATACAAAAGAAGGAAACAATCCTAAAGCAACATTTAACACCAATGCAACAATTGCAACCGCGTAAATAACAAATGGTGTACCTGTTCGTTCTTCATTAGAATCTTTATTGTACATAACAACTATCAATTTAAAATAGTACCCTACACTTATTATGGAGTTGATAACGGCTATAATTACTAAAGTTATAAAACCAGATTGAATCATTTCATCAAATAAAAACAACTTAGCAAAGAAACCAGCGAATATTGGAATACCAGCCATAGACAAGAGCGATCCAGTTAAGATTGCAGCCAATAATGGATTAGTCTTTCCTAAACCGTGAAAATTGGTGATATCCTCGTTTTCATTGTTTTTACAAACATATAATACAACGCTAAAAGCAGCCATACCTGCTAATGCATAAGCCGATGTATAATACAATAAAGTACCTGCAGCGTTGGTAATGCTCAAAATAGTCATTAACATAAAACCCGCATGAGATATACCGGAGAACGCAAGCATTCTTTTTACATTTACTTGTCGCAATGCCATTATATTACCAACAGTCATAGAAGCAATCGAAACGATTACAATTACAGTTTGGAACGATGGTGATAAATCAGCATTTACTACTGTCAATAATTTGAACAATGTCGCCATAGAAACAACTTTAGCAAGCGTACTCATCAAAGCGGTTGTTAAAGCTGGTGATCCTTCATAAACATCTGGAGCCCAAAAGTGAAAAGGCACCGCTGCGATTTTAAACAACATACCAATCGTTAATAGTGCAATCCCGATAGGAAACCAAACTGGCAACTCGGCAGAGCGCGAGAGATCGCTAATGTCTACCACATCAAAACTACCTATAGCTCCGTAGATCAAACAGATTCCAAATAAAATAATACCTGATGCGAATGATCCCATCAAAAAATATTTCAATCCTGCCTCATTACTTTTGATACTTGCTCTGTTACTTGAAGCTAATACATATAAAGCTATCGAAAGCACTTCTAATCCTAAAAAGAACATCGCTAGATTCCCAAAAGATACCATAGCCACAGCTCCAGCTAGCAAGAAGATCTTAATGGCAATAAAGTCCGAAATCTTAGTTTGATGATTCTCATAAAACTTATGACTCAATGTAACAAGAAATATAGTTAAGATGATAAACAAAGCTGAAAAAGCTGATGAAAATTTACTTACTACAATCATATTATTGTAGAAAGAACCTAGAGAATTAAATTCAGATATATCCAAACCAAGAACCGCCAATAAACCAATTACAGTTATTGGAATAATTCCCTTTCTAAGGTTAAATATTTCAAATAAAAGGCATAAAACACCTAATCCTATTATAGCTATTAATGTATTC
>CAXBGV010000367.1:0-1949 GCA_963975235.1 uncultured Flavobacterium sp.
AAAGCAAAATTTGCTCCCATAAATATCTTCACATCATTTCTTGTAAAGTCAAAATTGTAATCTATTGCACCACCATTATCAATATAATATGTTTGAGGCATAGGTCTCCAAACATCTTGACCATTCACTACATTATATAAATGATAAACTAAAACTACATCGGAGGCAAAAATTGAAGGATTCAGTCCTACTATTTTTGTAAAACCATTGGACGTATTAAAACTCGTAGTAACTTCAAAAACTTCACTAATCGTATCATTATCGATAACATTAGGATCTGTTACGGTGCAACTTTGTAAGCTTATTAAACCTACTAACGCTAAAAGAGTAAATAATTTTTTCATGACTAATTTTATTTAATGATTGTATGTTATTTTATAAATTAATTGTTTTGATATCCGTTTCTTTTAATTTTAAAACAGACATCACATTGCTATAGTCATTCTTATTGATCAACTTAGCATAACTTCCGGGCACAATAACAACTTGAAGTATTTGATTGAGTCGGTAAGAGTTGGGCACAGTATTTAAATTATTACCTACTAAATAAACGGTAACGTCTCTAAGAGAATAATCGTATTCATATCCAAAATCAAATGAACCATCGCTAAAATAATGAGACTCGGGTAATAATTTCCAAATATTTTTTCCTTGAAAACTTCCTATTAAACGGTATACAAGAACTTCATCGTTAGCATAAATTTTATTATTAAATATAATTTGCTTACTGAAATTATTAGAAAATGTAAACGAAGCAGGAACTTCAAACACTTCGCTTACAGTTGTGTCTTCGATATAAAGATCATCTGTTACGGTACAACTTTGTAAGCTTAAAACACCTACAAGGGCTAAAAGAGTAAATATTTTTTTCATGATGCTAAATTTAGATTGTTCTTTTTTACCTTATTCATGAACTATGCCAAAAAATATTTTAATAAAATTTTGTAGTTTTGAAATATGGAAAAGCAACTTAAATTATACATGGTCATGCTAGGCTGTACGCCAAAAGGACGACTAACGGAGCAGCACGATATTTTTTTTGGAATTGGTAGTTCAGTAAAAGATTTAGTACCTGAAATGAAAGCTTTTTGGCCTGAAGCCAAAGGAAAAATTCATATTGATGCCTGGCGCGAAATCACATCTGTTGATAATCATTCGATTCAAGTTGTTGCTAATGGGCAAAAGAAGCTTACAAACGAAGCCTCTTTGTTCTTTATCAATTTGGGGGGATATAAAATAGGAGAGTTTGAGGAATACCACTATAAAATGTTGACCGTTGCCAAAACTTTAGGAATCGCCACACGAAAAGTTAAAACGACTACTTTTTTCAAGCATTGCGGTTTTGAAGGCGCAGGTGCATCGCATATTGATGATAAGTATGGAATAGATGTCGATGAAACCCACAGAGTCAATGATTTGCTTGACCTACAATACAAAGAAAAATACAGCTTACAAATCAGTAAGTCAGATCAACCTTTAGAGGAAGATGAGCTGCACATTGGTTATGTAAAAATAAAAACGATCTCAGTCTAATGCTACTGGACGTTCTGTATAATCATGCGCTACTTTTTCATACACTAATCGTCGATGCAATTCGCGATTCGATTCGATTAAAAAATCATCTACTCCGCAATCTATTATTAAAGCTAGTTTATTGGTTTTCATTTTATTTACCATTCCCAAAACAGCGTAAGAGGCATATACTTCCTGCGATTTTCCTTCTATACCAAAAACAGGCTCCATTAATTTCGTAATTCTTTCCTTGGATTCTGCTGTCAACATACTCCCCATATCAGCCACACCACTCATACTGCCTGCAGCGCAAAATAGTTCTGGGTGTTTAGCCGACAAGTACATTGCTCCGTGGCCGCCCATGGATAGCCCAGTAATTACACGCCCTTTTCGATCATTGATGGTTCGGTACGTATTGTCAATTGTCGATACCACTT
>CAXBGV010000368.1:0-1945 GCA_963975235.1 uncultured Flavobacterium sp.
AAAGTTGAATTTGTTTCAAGCCTTGATCTATTGTAACTTTTGTTTTGTGTCTCGCAATTTAATTTTAAATTGCAATCTAATCTTGCTATAAACTGCCGTTAAAATTACTATTTTTGAGCTGTTAATTAATGTTACATCATATAAGTAGGGTTTTTTTAACTACGGCAAACGTATTCAAGTCACTAAACAATAACTATGAAAGTCAAAGCAACTCTTAAACAAATAGCCAAAGAACTTAATGTATCCGTTTCGACTGTTTCTAAGGCGCTAAATGATAGCCCAGAAATTAGTGAGCAAACTAAAATTAAAATCAAAGAGTATGCAAAGCTTAAAAACTATAAACCAAACGTTATTGGTCTAAATCTTAAAAATAGGAAAACAAAGACAATTGGTGTTATTATCCCTAATATACTTAATTCTTTTTTTGCAAAAGTTTTTAGTGGTATTGAAAAAGTGGCAGAGCAAAAGGGTTATAATGTTATTACTTGTATTTCTAATGAGTCATTAGCCAAGGAAATTAGTGCTTTAGAGATTTTAAGTAATGGTACCATCGATGGTTTCATATTGTCAGTTTCTGAGGAAGCACAAACGTTACAAGATTATTCACATTTTACTGAGATCATAAATGACGGTACGCCTATTGTCATGTTTGATCGAATTGCTGATAGTGTGGATTGTGACAAAGTAATCGTGGATGATTACAATTCGGCTTTAAATGCTACACAACGTTTAATTGATTTAGGCTGCAAGAACATTGCTTTATTCTCGTCTGTAGACAATTTGAGTGTTGGTAAGTTGCGTACAGATGGATATTTAAAGGCGTTAGCAGATAACGCTATTGCTATTAATCCTACCATTGTACTTAGAACAGATTCAGAGGAAGACCTTAAAAATGCTATTGCAAAAATTCCACAGGACCAGCCAATTGATGCGATTTTTGCATTAGAAGAAATTGACACGGTTGCAGCCTTGAAATTTGGATTGAAAAATGGATTTAAAATCCCAGAAGAACTTTCAATTATAGGTTTTGCTGACGGAATTTTAGCGTCCAGACGTTTGACTCCTAGTGTTACCACCGTTAGTCAACATGCTCCTGAAATTGGCGAAAAGGCCGCTCAGTTGTTAATTGATCGATTAGAAAGTAAGGAAGAAGAAGAGTTGCCGTATAAAACCGTTGTGATTAACACGATTTTGAAAGAAAGAGAATCGACAAGAGGCTAAGAGCTAAATTTACAAATAGAAAAGCCCACTCCATTTTTGCTAAAAAAGGAGTGGGTTTTTTATTTTCTATTGCTTTTTAATGCGCTTCTAACCAGTTTTTCCCCATTCCTAGATCAACAAATAAAGCAACATCAAGCTGAAAAGCATTTTCCATTTCGTGTTTAATCATCGGTTGGATTTTCTCTAACTCGTCGTTATGAACATCAAATACAAGTTCATCATGTACCTGCAACAACATTTTAGATTTCCAATTTTCAGTTTTGAGTTTGTTATGAATGTTAATCATCGCAATTTTGATAATATCCGCTGCGCTTCCTTGAATAGGTGCGTTTACTGCATTTCGTTCTGCTCCACCTCGCACAATAGCATTTTGGGAGTTGATGTCTTTTAAGTACCTGCGGCGTCCTAAAACGGTTTGTACATAGCCATTATCTCTTGCAAAATCTACTTGACTGCTGATATACGATTTTAATTGAGGATACGATTGGTAATAAGCTTCGATCAAAGCCGCGCTTTCTGAGCGAGAAAGATTCGTTTGGTTTGAAAGTCCAAAAGCCGAAACCCCATATATAATTCCGAAATTCACAGTCTTTGCATGACTACGTTGTTCACGCGTTACTTCTTCTAAAGGAACATTAAAAACTTTTGAAGCAGTTGATTTGTGAATGTCTTCATTGTTCTGAAATGCTTTAATCATGTTTTCCTCTCCGCTCAATGCAGCAAT
>CAXBGV010000369.1:0-1925 GCA_963975235.1 uncultured Flavobacterium sp.
GTACTAAAAAGAGAAACCAAGAAAAAATTTAGCTTTGAAACCCAAAACAGCGTCGGTAGCTATGGATTAATGAGCTCCTACAATGCTATTGGCGGGACCTTAAAAAACTTTTCATACTACGTTTACAATCATTCAAGAAGTGCTGATGGATGGAGACAAAACGGAGAATACACTGTTCGCAACACCCATGCTTTTTTAGAATATCGATTTACAACAAAGACTAAAATTTCGGCTGAGTATACCAATATGGATTACCAAATGAAACAATCTGGAGGTTTGACAGATGCACAATTTGAAGCTAACCCACAACAGTCTTTTAGAAATAGAAACTGGTTTGGAACCCCATGGAATGTTTTCTCCATACAATTAGATACCAAAATCAATGACAATTTAACTTCTAACACAAAATTGTTTGGCCTGGTAGGCGAGCGCAACAGCGTTGGGTTTACAGCCACACCAAATGTTGCGGACGAAATAAACCCATCAACAAACAACTATGCTAACCGACGCGCAGATCGAGATTTTTACGAGAACTTTGGTGTTGAGAACAGAAATGTTTACAAATACAAATTGGGTAAAACAGCACATAACCTAGCTTTTGGAGCACGTGCCTACCAAGCAACAACTATTCGCAAACAAAGCGGAACTGGTACAACAGGAAGTGATTTTGATCTATCTGTAAACCCTGATTACACTAGAAACATAGCATTCAAAACAGAAAATATTGCGTTTTTTGCAGAAAATCAATTTAGAGTTACTGAGAAATTTAGTGCTACACCAGGAGTTCGTTTTGAATACATTACTTCTAGCGGTGCTGGTTTATTTGCCGTAAACAATGGCTCCAATGTGAATTTTGATGGAGCACCAATTGTTCGCAACAAAGCGTTGTTTGGCCTTGGATTAGAATACAAATTTGTTAGTACTAATATATATGCAAATATTTCACAAGCCTATAGACCAATACTGTTCTCTGACCTAACACCTCCTGCCGTTACAGATGTAATTGATCCAAACTTAAAAGATGCAAGTGGTTACAATGCTGATTTGGGATATAGAGGAAATATAAATAACTACATCAACTTTGATATTGGTTTATTTTATCTTCAATACAACAACCGTATTGGTGGCGTGAGACAGTTTACCAATAATGATCCATCGCAAGGAACATTGTTGTACAGAACTAATTTAGGGACCACAGTAAACAAAGGTATTGAGAGTTTTGTTAACATTAATATTACCCGTTTTCTTAACGTAGACGAGCAAGTAGGGAATGTTGACTTCTTTGCTTCCCTAAGCTTTATAGACAGTCGCTATACCGATTTTGAAACTTTTACAACAACAGGAACACCGCCAAATGCTGTAATAACAAGTTCGAATTTAAATGGTAAAAGAGTTGAAAACGCTCCTCGTTACATTCACAACCTTGGATTGTCTTGGGGGAAAAATAACATATCGACTACGTTGCAATACCGATTAACAGGAAAAATATTTACTGATGCGAATAACACCTCAACTCCTTCTGCAAATGGAGTGACTGGAATGCTTGACAAATACAATGTGTTTGACTTCTCATCAGAATACAAATTCTTAGGAAACTACAACATTAGAACAGGAATAAACAATGTCTTTGATGAAGCCTATGCCACGAGACGTGCCTCTGGATATCCAGGACCGGGAATTTTACCCGGAGAAGGAAGAACTTTTTACATCTCTGTTGGTGCAAAATTTTAATTGAATACGAAATTGCAGTTTCCTAATTTGAAATAAAACTTTGGACTTCAATTTGATATAATAGAACAATTACAAAAATTACAATTAGTTTAACTCTAAAAAGCAACCTCCCGAGGTTGCTTTTTATTAATTTTACAGTATGGACATTCAAGAAATTATTGCCTTCGTAATCCTCGCTTTAGCTGTAGCTTACC
>CAXBGV010000370.1:0-1922 GCA_963975235.1 uncultured Flavobacterium sp.
AAATGGAGTGCATTTTTAAGAAAAAAGCTGTTGTTTTTTAGGAGCAGTACGATTTAGTTTTTCAATTAGATCTAGTTCCCGCTTTTCGTTTCAATCTTGTGAGGCAAAACACTTGCCCCACAAGGATTTTCACTTCAATCAGGGCTAGGCAATTATGAAATTAATCAAATAATGTGCTTAATCTAGAATTTTGTATCTAATTTAATATAGTCCAAAAATTCTCTACGAGCTTGTGGTTCTTTAAATTTTCCGCCAAATTCTGACGTTACAGTACTACTCTCGATATCACTAATCCCTCTTGAGTTTACGCAAAGGTGCTTTGCATCAACAACACAAGCAACATCCTCTGTTCCAAGTGCTCGCTGTAATTCTTGAACAATTTGCATCGTTAAACGCTCTTGTACTTGAGGTCTTTTTGAATAATATTCAACAATACGATTCATTTTTGAAAGTCCAATTACTCTTCCATTAGAAATGTAAGCAACATGCGCTCTTCCAATAATAGGTAGTAGGTGGTGTTCACAAGTAGAATATAAAGTGATATTTTTCTCTACCAACATTTCGCCATATTTGTAGTTGTTGTCGAATGTAGATGCTTTTGGCTTTTTATCTGGATTTAATCCTCCAAAAATCTCTTTAACAAACATTTTTGCTACGCGATTTGGAGTGCCTTTCATGCTATCATCTGTCAAATCCATTCCTAGTGTTAGTAGAATGTTTTCAACGTCCTTTTTTATCTTTTCAATTTTTTCATCATCAGTAATATCAAATGCGTCTTCTCTTACTGGGTTTTTTGCACTAGATGAAATATGGTTGTCACCCATTTCATCTTGTAATTCGTCATTATTTATCATTAAAAGCTACTATTATTGAGTGTATATTTTTAGGCGGTAAAGATAATTAATAAAAGCTAAACATTTTCTAAAGGTTTTATTAATTAATCATGTCTTTTTATACCCTTGGTAAATACCATCTGTTTCTTATCGGGTTATAAAAAAATAAGGCAGTAACCAATTTTCGTTACTGCCTTGTATTTGAATTATTTTATTACTGTCCTTGAGTTTGAGCGAAGTTCCAATAAGTTATTATTTGTTGTTATACGCTGTAATGGCTACTTTTAAAATTTGTACTGCTTTGATCAAGTCTTCTTTTTTCAATACATAAGCGATTCTCACTTGGTTTAAGCCTACGCCTGGTGTCGAGTAAAAACCTGCCGCAGGAGCCACCATAACAGTTTCACCTTCAAAATCAAAACTTTCTAATAGCCACTGTGCAAATTGATCTGCGTTATCAACTGGAAGCTCAGCTATACAGTAAAAAGCGCCTTTTGGATTCGCTACTTTTACGCCTTCAATTTTATTTAATTCAGTGACAAGAGTATCTCTGCGTTCTCTGTATTCTGAGATTACTTCGTCAAAATAACTTTGAGGTGTGTCTAATGCTGCTTCAGCTGCTACCTGTGCAAATGTTGGAGGACTCAATCGGGCCTGTGCAAATTTCATTGCAGTTGCCATTAATTCTTTGTTTTTAGATACAATACAACCAATTCTTGCACCGCACATACTATATCTTTTGGAAACGGAGTCAATCATGATCGCGTTTTCCTCTAATCCCGGAATGTTCATTACTGAGTAATGAACGTCTCCATCATAAGTAAACTCTCTATAAACTTCGTCAGCAATTAAAAATAAATCGTGTTTTTTAACTAGTGCTGCTAGCTGCATCATCTCTTCTTTTGAATACAAATAGCCTGTTGGGTTTCCTGGATTACAAATTAAGATTGCTTTAGTTTTAGATGTAATTAATTTTTCAAAATCAGCAATAGGAGGTAAAGCAAAACCAGTATCAATAGACGAGATAACAGGTACTACAGTTACACCAGATGCAGTCGAAAACCCATTGTAATTGGCATAAAATGGTTC
>CAXBGV010000371.1:0-1888 GCA_963975235.1 uncultured Flavobacterium sp.
ATGATTTACAGCAAATATCACAGTGAAATTAATGCCATGTATGGCAAGTAATTAACCATCAATCTTTATACCAAAGGACGCATTAGCGTCCTTTTTCGTAATACTTAGTGATAATTGCCTGTATTTCCAATAGAGGTACAATACTCTATTTTAAAATTAGGCAACATAGAGGGAACTATGGAAATTATCACGGTAAATGGAAAGCCTGTTTTTAGATCTAGCACTCAGTCTTTTTATGGCAATCAATTTAGCCAGAAAGTGTTAGCTAATATCGATACAAAAACGCTGTTCAAAAAAATTGACGCTATACCGGGTCTTGCGGGTGCAGGAATCGTTTATATTGATAGCAAGTACAACATTATTGAATTAAGAAAATTCGAACCTGTTTGCCAACTAAATCCGATTAAAATCGTTCTAAGGGAGCCGCCTCAATTAATGAGTCAGACCGAGTTTTCCTCTCATTTAAAAGGTAGCCAAGGCAATATCCGTGAATCGAAATTAGTTGGTGAATTGGGAAATGCAGCTTGGAGTTGTGGTACAGCCTTTCTTGGTTGGACAGTTATTATTGGAAGTTTAGGCGCTATCCCATTAACCGGCGGTGCAAGTAGTGCGATAACGTATTTAGCAATAGCAGGTGCAACAGCTGGATCGCTTCAATGTATGAATGGTTTGATTAGAGTAGGCGCTGAAGCTTATATTCCTGAGGCTAAAGATGATTTTGACTCTCAAGAGTGGTATCAAAATGCCACTATAGCAGTAGATTTAGTGTCACTTGCAGGAGCTGGCGCTGCAGCTTTAGGTACAATAAAAGCAATAAAAATGATGCAGTTTGGTACAAGTAAGAATACCTATGAAATCTTAAAAGGGTTATCCCGTGCTGAAAAAAAGAGATTAAATCGTGAAATTACCCGTCTTAATTTACCAGGTGCTTCAGGTAAATTAATAAAGGCAATGGCTCGAAAAAACAACATAAAAAAATATACAGGCAAACAAATTACTCATGCATTTCGTTTACATTTAATGGATGCCGTTGGAGCTTCAATGAGCGTTTCTGGTAGCCTATTCAATGGAACAATTGGAACAATGGCTATTGGTATATATGAAGAGCTAGCTGATTGATGAAAAGACAAACTAAAAAGAAAAGTGATGACGATATTGTCGGATTATTTCCACCTATGAAGTCCATAGCGGCTTTTTTGGCTGCGACACTATTCATGATAATCTCCATGTCGCTTTTAAATTTTCTCATTTTAGAGTTTTATTTTGGTATAGCTGGTATAGGAAGCAAGCTTCTGTTCTTATATTTATCGACTTCAGTAATTGTTTTCAGTGGCTTCAATTATGCAGTTGTTAGAGGATCTTTCTTCGCCGTAAAAGTCTTACAATGGTATTTCTGTATTTTATTTATTATATTTTTGCCAACAGTGTTTTTAATCGCAGAACAGGCAACATTTATTTATGCGTACCTGTTAGCCGTTGTTTTTTTACTCATGTCACTTTACTTGTTACAGAGTAAATACTATCAAATTTTTGTTGAGTATCAGTTTGATGCCTTAGAAGACATCAAGGAAGTTCGTGCTGAAATAGCGGCTGAAGTTGCAGCAGATAAAGCTAAGCATGGAAATAAGTTCTAGTTGTTTGGCTTCGGAGTGACAAGATTTTCGCCGAGATTTGATGACATTTTGTCTGTTTAGTTGATTTTGGCCATTATAGATGAGTACGATACCCAACCGATAAAATAATTTTATTTAATTTTTTAAGATGATTACTGTTTTCTCCCCTAACATACCCCCCATAAATTCCTTCGCAATACAGACTTTTTTGATGACCTTTAGTGAGATGTGTCGTTAGAATGGGTTAATGACATTTGTTCATCGAGCAAAACGTC
>CAXBGV010000372.1:0-1770 GCA_963975235.1 uncultured Flavobacterium sp.
GCGAAGAAGTATCTCAACAGATAAAGCAACGAAATGGTTGAGTCCTAATATAGCAGATTAATATTAGTCGTAAAGTTAAAAGTCATCAAGTCCCAAGGGAACGGCTTTCGACATTCGGCTTTCAAACTTTAAGACTTTAAAATGAAAGTAACAGAACATATAGCGGCAGCAGAAGGAAACACATTGTTTTCTTTCGAAATTATACCGCCGCAAAAAGGGAAAAGTATTCAAGAATTATACGACAATATTGATCCGTTAATGGAATTCAAACCGCCTTTTATTGACGTAACCACCTCTCGAGAGGAATTTATTTATGTCGATAAAGGGAATGGTTTGCTTGATAAAAAATTAACAAGAATGCGTCCAGGAACCTTGGGGATTTGCGCCTCCATAACTCACAAATACAATGTAGATACTGTGCCTCACGTTTTGTGTGGTGGTTTTACCAAAGAGGAAACAGAATATTTATTAGTAGATTGTCACTATTTAGGAATCAATAACGTGATGGCTTTGCGTGGTGATGCTATGAAAGACGAACAGTCCTTTGTCCCAAAAATGGGTGGAAATAGCCACGCTATCGATTTAGTCCAACAGATAAAATTATTGAATGAAGGAAAGTATTTGCATGAAGTAGTTCATGTAGATAATAAAGCCGATTTCTGTATTGGTGTGGCGGGCTATCCTGAGAAACATTTAGAATCTCCCTCTTTACTATCCGATTTAAAAAGGCTTAAAGAAAAGGTTGATGCAGGTGCTGATTATGTGGTAACGCAAATGTTTTTTGACAATGCAAAATATTTTGAATTTGTTGCTAAAGCGCGCGAAATGGGAATCACAGTGCCCATAATTCCCGGTATAAAACCCCTAGCGGTACAAAGGCATTTACAAGTTTTACCGCAAATTTTCCGTATTGATTTGCCCGAAGATTTGATCGATGCCGTAGATGCTTGTAAAACAAATCCCGATGTAAAACAAGTAGGTATCGAGTGGGCCATTCAGCAATCACGGGAGTTAAAAGCTGCTGGAGTTCCCGTATTACACTATTATTCTATGGGAAAATCAGAAAATATTAGACAAATAGCGAGTGCTCTTTTTTAGGAGCTTAATCCAGCTGTACGCTATATCTTTTTTAACCCGTAAAGAACGGGTCAAAAAAGGATGCCGCTTCCATCCGGGCTAGAAAACAGTATGCTACGCACGATAATGTTGCTTCATGCAAATAGAAAGCAGCAACTTGTGATCAGCTTGTTTAACTAAAACTTTTTTGTTGGTTCCTATTTAAAGCCTTATATTTGGGATTATTATAAAAATGATTTCATGAAACACATATATAGTACTTTCATAGCATCTGCTTTCCTGTTCGCTTCTTGTAAAAATGAAGATACGGCACAAACTGATCCAAGGTTAGTAGTGCCTTTTACGCAGCAAACGGCATCAGGCCTAGAGGGTCAGCAAGCAACAATAGGAGCAACCCAAAATCATAATTTATTTAAGGAAAATAATACAGGGACAGCGTCATCAGTTGTTTCTGGGATAAATCCAGCGCATGGTCAACCCAATCATAGGTGTGATATAGCTGTTGGAGCCCCACTAAACACTACTGTAAATACAAATGTGCCCGTTCAAGCAGGAAATATGCAATCTAGTCCCCAAATGGTAGTTACTGCTCAACCAACTACTGTCAAAGTGACAACACCAAAAGGAATGAACCCTCCTCATGGCGAAAAAAATCACCGTTGTGATATCGCGGTCGGTGAACCATTAAATACT
>CAXBGV010000373.1:0-1731 GCA_963975235.1 uncultured Flavobacterium sp.
TGCAGCTATGCTTGAGGTTGTAGTGATGATTTATGCAGGCCAAATCAATAAAAATATCGTGGCACTATTACAAGCTAACAATACCAATGCCATGGGATTTAGTGGTGCAGACGGTAATTTGATCCAGTCGGACAAAAGAAATCATCCAACCATTGATTACGGATTTGTAGGCGATGTTCAAAAAATAAATAGTTCATTATTACAAACACTTCTTAACATTGATATCACTCCCGTTTTTTGCGCTATTACAAATGATAAAAAAGGACAACTATTAAATACTAATGCGGATACCATTGCAAGTGAATTAGCCATTGCATTGTCTGAAAACTATGATGTAACATTAAACTATTGTTTTGAAAAACCAGGTGTTTTATTTAATTCAGAAGACGATTCGTCGGTTATCGAACTAATGAATACCGACCTATACCTCAAATTAAAAGCCGAAAAAGCGATTCATTCGGGTATGATTCCTAAATTAGACAACTGCTACAATAGCTTACACAAGGGAGTACAACACATCAAAATTGGGCATCACAGCATGTTGCAAAACAACAATACTATCTGTACCAGAATACAATTGTAAAAGCCTTAATCGAAACTCCATCGTTCTCTAGCGAAGAAGATAAGACTGCTGTGTTAATTGAGAATTGGTTTGCTGTAAATGACATTCCGTTTGAAAGAGAAAACAATAATATTTGGGCATTCAATAAACATTTTGACGCTGCAAAACCTACTTTACTTTTAAATTCGCACCATGATACAGTAAGACCCAATCAAGCCTATAACAAAGATCCATTTAAAGCAATAATTGAAAACGATAAATTGTACGGTTTAGGCAGTAACGATGCAGGTGGTTGTTTGGTTTCTTTGTTGGCTACTTTTGTACATTTCTACGATCTGCCAAATTTGACTCATAACATAGTAATTGTAGCCTCCGCAGAAGAAGAAAGCAGCGGAAAAAATGGTCTGAATAGTGTTTTAAAAAGTCTTCCTGAACTAGAGTGTGCCATCGTGGGCGAACCAACTTTGATGCAATTGGCCACAGCCGAAAAAGGATTACTAGTTTTAGATGTAAAAATCAAAGGAACACCTAGTCATGCCGCACATCAAAATAACGATAACGCGATTTACAAAACGATTCCTGTAATGGAATGGTTTAAAAACTATAATTTCGAAAAAGTATCAGATCAATTAGGTCCGGTAAAAATGACCGTAACCCAAGTAAATGCTGGAAAACAACACAATGTGGTGCCTTCTGAATGTGATATCGTGGTTGATATTCGTGTCAATGACTGCTATACCAATCATGAGGTTTTAGCCATTGTAAAGGAGCATGTTACTGCCGAAGTAACGCCGCGGTCCATGAATTTAAGTTCGTCATTCATTCCGGAACATCACGGTTTGGTACAAGCTGGAATCGCTTTAGGCCGCACTACTTATGGCTCTCCAACGCTTTCTGATCAGTCGGTTTTGAGTTGTAAATCCTTAAAATTAGGCCCTGGAGATACCTTGCGCTCACATTCAGCCGACGAATTTATATACCTAAACGAAATAGAAGAAGGAATCGACTTGTACATCAAAATACTGAGCGATTTTTTAAAGCAGTAAAATAATTTGGAGCTATTTCCCGCTATCCGTTACAATCTTTTATTTTTAAAAGAAAAAATAAAAGGATTTTCACTGCTATCGGGGCTAGAATTAAGTGCACCGAAGGAAAATATAATAATAATA
>CAXBGV010000374.1:0-1647 GCA_963975235.1 uncultured Flavobacterium sp.
TGAGTACTTGTATCATTTTTTTGAAGCGGTTCAAGAACTTTACCACTCCATAACACATTGTCAGATAGTATTATTCCTCCTTTATTCATTTTAGGAACAATCAGTTCCCAATAGTTTAAGTAATTTTCTTTATCAGCATCAATAAAAACCAAATCAAATTTGATATCTAGAGTAGGGATAATGTCAATTGCACTACCCAAATGCTGAAAAATTTGTTTTCCCCAAGGTGATTTGTCAAAATGTTTCCGCTGAAAGTCTACCAACTCCTCCTTGATATCAATCGTATGCAGCTGACCGTTATCTTGCATTCCTTCGCACAAGCACAATGCCGAGTAGCCCGTATAGGTTCCAATTTCTAATATATTTACAGGGCGAATTAACTTTGCTAACATACTTAAAACTCTACCTTGAAAATGGCCACTTAGCATTCGTGGTAATAGTATTTTTTGATAGGTTTCCTTGTTTAGCGCCGCCAGCAAAGCAGGTTCTTTCTCAGAGTGTTGCTCGATATAGTCCTCTAACTCGGGTGATATGAAATGCATTTTTTATTTTTTGTCAAAGTTATTAAATTCTCAAAACAACACACGAGCATTTATTCAAATAGATGAAATAAATCGACAAATAGTCAGTAAATTTGCAGCATGGAAATGGATAAAAAAGACATTAGAGCTTTATCAAAAGAACAGTTGCGCGAATTTTTTGTCACAAACGGAGACAAATCCTTTCGTGGTAATCAAGTTTACGAGTGGTTATGGAGTAAAGGAGCACATAGTTTTGAGGATATGACTAATCTTTCAAAGGAAACACGCACCATGCTTCAGACTAATTTTGTGATCAATCACATTAAAGTTGACACCATGCAACGGTCCGAAGATGGTACTGTAAAAAATGCCGTTCGCTTGCACGATGGTTTAGTAGTAGAATCGGTGTTGATCCCTACTAATACTAGAACTACAGCTTGTGTATCGAGTCAGGTAGGTTGCAGTTTAGACTGTAATTTTTGCGCTACCGCACGACTTAAGCGCATGCGTAATTTAGAACCAGCCGAAATTTATGACCAAGTCATTTCTATAGACAAGGAAAGTCGGTTGTACTACAATCACCCCTTATCTAATATTGTGTTTATGGGAATGGGCGAGCCGTTAATGAATTATAATAATTTATTAAAAGCCATAGAGATGATTACTTCTCCAGAAGGTTTAGGAATGTCTCCTAAACGTATCATGGTTTCGACCTCAGGAATTCCTAAAATGATCAAGAAATTAGCTGATGATGAGGTGAAATTCAAATTAGCTGTTTCATTGCATTCAGCTATAGATGAGATCCGAGCACGAATCATGCCTTTTAGTGCTAATTTCCCTCTATCAGATTTAAGAGAGTCGTTAGAATATTGGTACCGAAAAACAAAATCAAAAGTTTCATACGAATATGTTGTCTGGAAGGACATCAATGATAACAAAGAGTCAATAGACGCGCTAGTTAAATTTTGCAAGTACGTTCCTTGTAAGGTGAATTTGATTGAGTATAACCCAATTGATGATGGTGAGTTTCAACAAGCTTCTGAGGAAGCTACCAATGCCTACATAAAAGCATTAGAGGCAAGCGGAATTGTTGTAAAAGTGCGCAGAAGCAGAGGTAAAGATATCG
>CAXBGV010000375.1:0-1528 GCA_963975235.1 uncultured Flavobacterium sp.
GACAACCATTGAACATGATCCTTGATGATGGTGGAGATTTAACTAATATGGTTATTGACCGTTACCCAGAATTAATTCCTGGAATTAAAGGTTTATCTGAGGAGACTACAACTGGAGTTCACAGATTATACGAAAGAATGAAAGCTGGAACTTTGCCAATGCCTGCTATCAATGTAAACGACTCAGTTACTAAATCTAAATTTGACAACAAATACGGTTGTAAAGAATCGGCAGTTGATGCTGTTCGTCGTGCAACTGACATTATGCTTGCTGGTAAAAGAGTAGTTGTATGTGGATACGGTGACGTAGGAAAAGGAACTGCTGCTTCGTTTAGAGGTGCTGGATCTATTGTTACAGTTACAGAAATTGACCCGATTTGTGCTTTACAAGCTGCAATGGACGGTTTTGAAGTTAAAAAATTAGACACTGTTGTAGGAAATGCAGATATTGTAATCACTACTACAGGAAATAAAGATATCGTTCTAGGTTCACACTTTGAGCAAATGAAAGATAAAACTATCGTTTGTAACATTGGACACTTTGATAACGAAATTGCTGTTGCTTGGTTAAACACAAACCACGGAGCATCAAAAGTTGAAATCAAGCCACAGGTTGACAAATATACTATTAATGGTAAAGACATCATCCTTTTGGCTGAAGGTCGTTTAGTAAACCTAGGTTGCGCTACAGGTCACCCAAGTTTTGTAATGAGTAACTCATTTACAAACCAAACTTTGGCTCAAATCGAATTGTGGAAAAACAGTGCTGCTTACAACAACGAAGTATACATGTTACCTAAGCATTTAGATGAAAAAGTAGCGATGTTACACCTTGCTAAGCTAGGAGTAGAATTAGAGACTTTACGTGACGATCAAGCTGCTTATATTGGTGTTGAAGTTGCAGGTCCATTCAAACCAGAGTACTACAGATACTAGGGAGTCATTGCGAGGAACGAAGCAATCTCACTATAATTTTCAAAACCCTTACTGAAAAGTGAGGGTTTTTTGTTTTTGGGCGAGTCGGGCTATTTGCTCTATCTTTTATTTCGTCCCGATAAAAATCGAGACTACATAAAAGGATGCCGCTGCTATCCCTCATGCTGTTAAGAAGACTTTTATTAATAGAAAGCTTTTTTAAAAACCGTACAAAAGCAATTTAATATTGTAGTTTTACATAGAGAACAATACTAAAAAAAACATTTTGACTCCCATCAAGCCTTACTTAGTTATATTTTTAATAATTTTTTATCAAAGCATAGCTGCACAAGATAATGATCGAATTACCTACCAAACTCAATTGTATAAACTAGCCATAAAAACGAGCGAGAGTGGTAATTATTTAGAAGCAATAAGAACTTTTGCAACTAGCAACAACATCAATCCTAAAGCCGAAATCGCAGCTTTTGCAATTAAAAAAGGTGACTCCTTAAAAAGAAAATTGCGACAGAACAAAATCAACGAACTTATTGGAAAATGGAAATGGATCCCCAAAGAAGGCAATTGGGCAATACGAGAAGATAATTTAGTTG